>JAYGDG010000250.1:0-18661 GCA_046583015.1 Pirellulaceae bacterium
CTGATGGTTGGCACCAACCGGCTCAAGACGGCCGAGGAAATTGCCAAGTCAGCAGTCAAAGGGGTCGAAGCGATTCAACCCCAGCTTGACCAGTTGCAGAAAGGCGAGCTGGTCTTGGTTCACGGTCGCCGTTTGGGAACGAAGGCTCCTGCCCCACCTGCGAAGCTGGTCACAGAGTATTGTGAGAAGATTGGATTAAAAACTCAGTGATCGTCCTGGTCGCCGGTCTGGATTTCTTTATCGACATGTTTTCCCCAGTGGCATTTGCGGGTCCCAGCGAGGAAGATCACTGGCTAAAAACATGTTTTCAGCAAAGTCCCCTGCCTCTCTTTTTCTTTACGACTGCGCTGTTACGTTAGTGAGTTCCGTGAGGGACACATGGACGCCCCGCTACCAGGGTTTTACGACTTTTCTCGGGCAACTTCCTAACAAACAAAGGCTGATCTTAGCATGGTCGATCATTCTCTCACGCCAGTGCAGGATGAAACTGCGGATCACGAGGCGCTTGATCGCAAGTCGCAGCCGTTCGTGGGCCGTTGGGAACGACTGGTTAGCCGCACCAACTGGGAAAAGGGCCGCATCATTCAACAGTGGAGAGAAACACTCATTGCAGCCGGTGCACCTGCTGTTGAATATTCTGATGAAGCCTGGAGTCAGCGGGTGAAGGGTGTCACGGGACAGCACATCGGCCGCTTGCGCCGAGTGGCACTTCGGTTCGGAGGTGTTTATCCCAAGTACAAGGGTCTCCACTGGAGTCATTTCCAAGCAGCCAACGAATGGAGTGACGCGGAGATGTGGCTGGAAGGAGCCGTCCAAAACAAATGGTCTGTCTCGCAAATGCGCCATCAGCGGCACGAAGCGCTGGGAGGCCCAGAGGACGAATTTCCCAGCGAGACAGAAGTTATTCATGCTCACCTTGACGAAGATTACGACCCAGCTGCCGAAGGGCCGATACCCCCACGGCTATCCGCATCGTATGAAGAAGCGCAAGGTGGACCGCGGCCCGAAGATCCCGATTTTGGCCAAGCGGTGGACACCTCGCCAGCTGGCAACAACCAATCCGATTCGGCAACTACCAAGGCGGCCGCCCAGGCATCGGCCAACACACCGGTGGTACGACCGTTTGATCAACTGCCTGATCTGCCTGAAAATATCGCCCAGGCATTCGAAGCTTTCAAGCTGGCGATTCTGCACCACAAAGGGAACGACTGGAAAGATATTTCTCCAGAAAACCTGTTGGCCAGCCTCGAAGCACTCAAGACCCTCGTACTCACACCAGCGGGCAACCAGCTACCAGCCTGAATGCCCCGGCTAGGGTTAGTAGAGCAATTCGATTCCCGTGTAACCGCCGTGCAGAATCAGGCTCCCATTGCTGTGAATCACACCGGCTTCTGTTAAGTTCGAGAAATCTGTTGGAAACTGGTTGGTCGAGAGACCCACGCCAGCAATGGCCACAGCTCGGTAACCAAAAAAAGCTCGCCAGCGCTCGCGAATCTGATAGGTCACTCCCAAATCAATTTCTCCCAGGATGGCTACATCGTCCTTGTCCGTGTTAAGACGGTATGCATTCCCATCAAATGGATTCCCTAAATCGTCCACGAAAGCACTCCCGGCACTACCACCCAAGGTACTGTCGTTGGTAATGTGATTGCCAAACAAGCCGACTTTGATCGCCGCATTGAGGTTCCAACGGTCCTTGAATCCCCGCTGTGCCAGTCCACCAAACTGAACGCCCAGTAAACGGTTTTGCGTGTCCATGGCATAGGTGACTTCATCGACAGCTCCCGTAAACACCCCGTCACTGGCATCGGTCATGAATTCAAGACTGTCGCGAAGGCGGAAGAATCGTATGCCTGCCTGCCAGCCGACCTGCAACCCCCGAGCATTCTCCCAACCGTGGGTGTTGCCCCACAAGTTTACTTCCACGTTCTGGAACTCGTAGTCGCGGATCAGCCGATGACGAGCAGCTCCATTGAATAAATTAAGGACTGGATTGCTCGAACCGTTATAAGAGAGTGAATTGAACTGGAAAGGTGTGTTTAGGGCAGCAGTGGTTCCCGAGCCATCGGGATCCGTTGCATCGCCAACCTCCGCATCGGAAAACAGACCCCAGTAAACAATTTCCCAGGCTTGCTGACGGTCATTGAAGAAACGCCCAAAACGAATATCAAAGCCTCCACCCCATTGCATGGACGCGTCTCGAGTTGTCAGTAACGGGTCACTAAAGGCAACCGTGCTACTCGACAACTCCACGTCGTTGGCTCGGTCACGGGTCATCACCAGGCCAGTCATGCTCGTGAACCAGAGCGGACCATCTTCTTCCTTCCCGGCGACTTTAGGTCTCTCGTTCTCACCTGCGACCACTAGTGAATAATCCGCCTTGGCAGCAGTGACCACAGGACCCTCAGCCACTGGCTGATCGACCAGGTGACTCTGAAATTCCACCCTGGGAACGAGTCCAAGTGGCAATCCTGATTGTTCGAGTACAGACATCCGGATCGCCGGTTCCAGGAACACACCCGTGTAAACCGACTCCCCTTGCAGAGAACTGTCGGCAAAGCTATTCGTACTTTGCCCGTTTGCTGGCACTATCAGTAGACACCAGATGCACATAACCGAAACAGCAACAACAAACCTCTGCAACATGGCTCTCTCCTTCCGGTAACTTGTCCGCACCACGGCTGCGCAGGACCCCCTGCGACCCAATCTTATTAGTGCAAATCGACCGGTGGCGAGAAACGATGTTGCTCATTTCCTTGCATATTCAGCAATATCCGAAAAACCGGCCCTGACGATCCGCATGGATCGCCCCAGATTCCTCAACTCTGCAGCCTCTGACCGCAACACTTTCTCCACTGATCGCTAGAATCGATACAACCGGTATTCTCTAACAAGGAGCTTTGCTAGCGTTGCGAGGGCCCTTTAGCGCTCTCCACCGGTTTTGGTCACAGCGGGCTGCAACACCTGGCAATGAACTTCTTCGGCCAGGGCCCGGTAATCCTCGGAGCCTGCTGACCTGGGAGCATACTGAAAAATCGACTGCCCAAAACTGGGCGCTTCTGCCAGGCGAATATTGCGACGAATCCGGGTCGCAAATGTCTTGGCCTGTGCCCACGCTTTTCCCGTTTCCGCTTGACCTGCAAAAAATTGTTCCACGTCGCCGGTTACTTCACCCGCCAGGCGGGTTCCTGAATCGTACATGCAGAGTACCACCCCGGTAAGTTGTAAGCGGTCATTGAGGCGCTGAGAAACCACGTCGATGGTACGAAGTAATTTACTTAAGCCGTGCAGGGCCAGGAAATGCGGTTGCAGTGGCAGAAACACTTCATCAACTGCCGACAAGGCATTGATGGTCAAAAGACCCAGGGAAGGAGGGCAATCGATAATCAAGTAATCAAAGCGGCCCGCTTCCAGTGCCAGTTTGTCTCGCAAGATCAGTTCCCGGCCGACTTCGTTGGCTAATTCCATGTCAGACGCAGCCAGGTTGAGATGGGAGGGGACGAGCCACAAATTCTTGTCGATCGACTGACGAATCTCCTCCACGCTAACCGAGTTCATCAGCACATCATAAATCGAGCGGTCATCGTCTGCTAAGGCCAACCCTAAATGAAGCGATGCATGTGCCTGGGAGTCCAAATCAACCAGGCAGACGCGCTGACCTTTCTCTGCCAGTGCCGCACTGAGATTGACCGCCGTCGTCGTTTTTCCAACGCCACCCTTCTGGTTCAAAACGGCTATCGAACGCATAGCTGAAAACTCCTTCTCCCAAATCCATCCCCGGCGGCAGGCCACGAAGTGTGGCGGCGAATTATAGACAAATCACCACCGCGGCGACTAGATGAGTCAGCCGCCCCCTGTTCGACAGATACTGACTTGAGGTACAACGAAGATGCTAGCAGTCAACAACCCGTTTTCTTGACACCCGCAGGTCAACTTCATGCGACAATTGACGTCCTTGACGAACGACGAAGATGCGCGGCGCTTCACGGCCTACCTCTTTACTCAGGGGATTGACGCGCAGCTAGAGCAGGACGGGGATCAGTGGTTGATCTGGGTGCGTGAAGAGGACTCCTTGGAACCGGCTCGGGAGCTTTACCAACAGTTCCAGGCAGAACCGGATCATGAGCGTTACCAGGGAGCGGTCCAGACGGCAACCACGATGCAGCGCGAGGATGCCAAGCGGCAGCAGGAAGAACAATCGCAGCGTAGTCACATTGAAATGCGGGACCAGTGGCGTCAAGGTCGCCGGCGACGTAACAACCCATTCACGAAGATGCTGATCGCGCTCTCGGTCCTGGTAACTCTGCTCTCCGGTGGACTCGGTTCAGGCCGGCCTGAGAATCCCTGGCTTCGTCATTTGATGTTTGCAGACGAGATACTGGTGATCCAAGAACAACATCGTATCGAGCAAGAATCCGGCGGGCTCACACCGGCTGACCAGCAGCACCTGGCGTCGATCAGTTTACGAACTCATCCTTGGGAACTATGGCGACTGGTAACACCTATTTTTCTGCATGCTTCGGTCTTCGGTGGTCTCGGCATACTCCACCTGGTCTTTAATATGCTTTGGCTTAACGACTTGGGTTCAGCGATTGAGCATCGTTACGGCACTCCCCGGTTTTGTGCCATGGTGCTGGTGATTGCCATCCTGAGCGTCTTGGCCCAGTCGTTAGCGCCTACCACCTGGGGACCGTTCAGTGGAACTTGGGCCCATGGTGGGATGTCGGGTGTGGTTTACGGGCTGGTTGGATTTATTTGGATTCGGACGCGGGTGGATCCCACATCGCGACTTACCGTGAGGCCGGAGCTGATCATCTTCATGATTGGCTGGTTGTTTTTCTGTGTCTTCCTGACACAGGGTGGCGCACTGCCGGTTGCCAACCTGGCACATGCTGCCGGGTTGCTCTCCGGAATGCTGGTGGCTCGCATCACGTTGCCAGGTCGCGGTTAGCATCAATCCGTTGAGCTTGTCGTCATGGCGCCGAGTTGTGGTTTTAGGTATTCGGCGATCCGTTCCAGCGTTTCGTTCATCGCCTGTTGTTGACCCGTCTGGAGGTTATGCACGATACGCTGTTGGAGAGCAAACACCAGGGTCACATGCTGGTCCTGATCAGAAAACTCAAGGGCAAACTCCCACTCGGCTGGTGCGGACGTGACGTTACGATCCCAGTCAAAACTCCGATCGACAATCAGGGTATGCCGGGCGTGGACCAGGCCTCGGATGGTACTAATATCTCGTGCTTGAACGATCGTAAAATCCTCTTCTCCAATACGTATCCTGTCATTAATTGAATGGTTTTCTTCCTTCGACCCTGAACCTGGAGCCAGTTTCAACAGTCGAACTTGTTGAGCGTGTCGTATCAGCGTCGCCGACTCTGGACCCCACATCCGCAGCGCATGGTATCCCTTGCGGTAATGGTGCCAGCAGGTATAGCTGGCCATAGCGACGGCAATACCTACAATTGCCAGAATGAGTACTTGTCCTCGCTGCATCGGGTAGCCCCTCGTGTTCTCTTGCCTGGTCGACTGTTCTAGGTACGGTATTCTCGCAGGTCCTTTGTCGGAGTATACTAGGCCAGTTGAAAGAACCATATCCAGTTTAGGCCAAGGTGTTGTTTATCACGACCGACATTTGGCGAGGAGACCCCTGTTGTGGCGGACAAGTTTGATCCTTATCGCGAAGCCTTAATCGTTGAAACCAAAACGATCTGGGCCGCGGACTACGACTACCTGGAATCGGCTGAGCGAGCTCGCTTGGAAGAAGGCTTGCACAGTGATCCCGAGAATTGTGCTGACATGGAATATGTTCGTGTGACCACTGGTTTCTGTCGCCAAATCACAGTAACTCCAGATGACTTGGAACGCCTTGAAGCTTAACGGGTCCAGGCAAGGAATCGAACGGTGGATACTGATATCGTTCGTGTCCCAGTTGATTTAAGCGACCGGGGTTACGAAATCTACATTGGGTCAGGCTTACTGCGACAAACGGCGCAGCATGTCCAGTCATCCATTGCCGTCACTCAAGTGGTGGCAATTACTGATTCGAATCTCAAGACGACCCACGCGCAGATTGTTACGGAGAACCTTGCCCAGGCTGGCATCGTTTGTGACCTGGTAACCATCCCGGCGGGAGAGGGAAGTAAATCTCTCGGGATCGTTGAACAGATCTGGAACGAGATGCTGGCGGCCAAGGCAGATCGCCAGACGGTGGTGATCGCTGTTGGAGGTGGCGTGGTGGGGGATCTCGCTGGTTTCGTCGCCGCCACCTATGCTCGCGGAATTCCCTTGATACAAATTCCTACCACGCTGCTGGCTCAAGTGGACAGCAGCGTCGGTGGCAAGGTTGGGATCAACCTGGCCAGTGCCAAGAACATGGCAGGAGCTTTTTGGCAACCAACGCGCGTTTTAATTGATCCCCTGGTGCTGCATACGCTACCAGACCGCGAGTACCAGGCTGGCCTGGCTGAAGTGATCAAGTATGGCGTGATCATGGATGCTGAGTTCTTTGCCTTGCTGGAAGATCATGTCGAAGAAATTCATGCCCGGGATGTCGGTTTATTGAAGACCATTATTTCTCGCTGTTGCCAGTTAAAAGCCCAGGTCGTGGAGCAGGATGAGCGCGAAACTACTGGCCTGCGGGCCATTCTTAATTATGGACACACGTTTTGTCATGCCTTTGAAACTGTTACGAATTACGGTCGTTTCTTGCATGGTGAAGCGGTCGCGATTGGCATGATGTGTGCCGCTCGCCTGGCCGAATCGATGGGCAGGATTGACCAACAGTTGATCTCACGCCAAGCGGCCTTGCTAACCGCTTGCAACCTCCCGCTGACCGTTTCGGATATAGACCCAGAATCCTTGTTAGCAGCAATGCAGCATGACAAGAAGGTTGAGCATGGTAAGCTGCGCTTCGTCTTGCCGACAAAAATAGGACACGTCGAACTGGTAGACGACGTTTCCATGGACCTGGTCCGGGCTGCTTTAACCACCTAGTTCGCTGCCAAAACCGTCTCGATCTCTTTGAGGCGATTCTCCAGCGTGGTGAGCCGGTCGAGGATAAGCGCGTGAACATAAACCGCATCCATCCCCACTGGACTTTCATCGCAACTAATTTGTTCGATGAGATCTTGAAGTTCGTCTTTCGTTTTCATGGGTCGCTCCTATATTCAACCGTTCGCTGGCAGCTCGCACCAATTTCTTCGTAGAAAAACTGGCTGCCCTCTTTGCAAAGGTACCCTCTTTTAGTTTATCCTGAAAGCAATTCAGATGCCGCATTTTCCATGCGGGAGCTACTTTGTACAGCTTGTTGGATCATCTGGGTCGTCTCCGCAGGGATGTCACATATCGAATGCCAGGGTTAATCCCTGGAATAGGGCAAATCAAATAGCCTGACGTTGTTGACAACGAAACTCGGAAACCACTCACTATGGCCACCCCGCGATCAGCTAGTCATGACGGTTCATCCCGGAACCAGGCCGCCGGTGTTTCAAGACGCAAGTTCCACGAAACCGCCCTGGTAGCCGCAACTGGCGTCACCGCCCTCAATCAGTCCTCCCAGCAGGCGACTGCCCAAAAAGCAGCAACCCAAAAGGATATTCTGTTGGGCGAGAATATTGCCGGTGAACTCGTTGTCATCGACGACTTTCAGCGAGCCGATACTTTTTACCACGGGGATAGCTGGGAATCTTTAAACCCGGGTTACTGGAAAATCGAGCAAAATGCCCTCCGACGGCGGGTCCGAACCCGTGGTGATCGTGCCCGCAAAACGGGTTTTCCATTTCACTACCGAACCAACAACATCAACAATGGGGTCATGCCCACCGAGTATCTTAGTTCACCGCCCTACAGCATGCTTTGGCAACGTGACTGGAACCTGTCGGGTGGATACATGATCGTGGTCGAAGCAACGGTGCAGAAGCTGCCTGAAAAGACAGAGGGTTTTTCGCTCAATCCCGGCGACGGACTCATTGGAATCTGTTTCGGTGCCAAGACCCGGATGGAAAGCTGGTACGGAGGCAGTCGCGTGGGGCAAGCCTGCTGGTACGCAGCGTGGCGGGACAACCACACTTTTGGCATCTACGATCACGCTAAAGATCTGCCCACGCCTGCCCAGAAACAATCCGAAAAACCGGCTGCCGTGCTTAAGGCGGGCGATCCTATCGTCATTTATTTAAAGGTCAAGCCGAGCGACGCCATCAAGGCCGATGTAACCGCACAATTTGTTTTCAAGGACCAGGTAACCACCGTGCAATGCCAGGGCGTTGATCAAGCGGCGATTACCAGCGGTTATTTCGGCGTCGTAACGCGTGGCCTGCTGGATGTCGAAATTCGCCGAGTGCTGCTGGTCGCTGAAGACAATGAACCAATCCGGTCGGAAGTCAATGAATTACGGATCGCGTATCCCCTGGGAAATACCCTCAAGCAAAACGCCGACGGTAAGTGGACTTGTCGGTTCATCACCGTCTTTCGTGACCAGGGAGACAAGGCGGAGATTCGGATCAGCTCGGAAGAAAAACCGGCCAAGGGCTGGGAAACGATTCCCGTGGCCGGCAGCGCAACCATTATTACCAATGATTTTCGGCGGGCTACCGCGGTCGTGAATGTGACGTTACCCGGGAATCCCGGCCAAGCAGAAATGTTTTATACCGTCTGGAAAGACGGCGTTGATGTGACGGCCGACCCGCGCAGTGGATTCCTGCCACAACAGGATTATGTTGGCCGCTTGCCTCGACTGACTGCCCCCTATCGACTCTGTGGGCTCAGCTGTCATGCCATTCATGGTGAGTTTGACGGAGGTCGGGCTGGCAAATTCCAAGAAAACTGGCTTCACGATCAACCCGCTGTGAATGCTTACAAACATCTTGATCAATACGATTTCCAGGTCATGGTCTGGGAAGACGATATCTGGTACCTGGAGTTGCTGCTCTACACCACCAGCGTGGACGACGCTTACCTGCAAATCATGACAGCCATTGGTGGACCGACATCTCGCTGGCAGATGATGAGACACTGGAATACGCTCAATCCGGGTGATCATGACCATGGCATGGATGACGTCAAGGGTCCCGAACAATTAGCGCTACGCCGGCGCACCGACCTGGGACAAGATCGAGAGTACATGCGGCGCAATTTCCAGATCGTTCAGCATCTCATTAGCGGTGACGAAAAACCCTCACCCGTTGCAAATCCCAAGCGGTGGTCCGCCTGGGCAATGCCCAATGGGGACTTTACGCTGGCCCTGGTCGATGCGCGTTTGTGGCGTAGCAGCCAGGACACTCACATCTGGGCAACCGAAGGATGGGGAGACAAGGAGAACGTTTACGATCGCACGGATCCCACCCGCAGCTTGCTTGGTGAAGAACAGTTTTCCTGGTTACAAGACCTTATCACGACCAGTGCTTCTCCCCTGATCCTGGTTTCTGGTATCAACGGGATGCACACGATTTGGGAACCTTCTCCCATGATTCAGCGAAATCGCGTCGCCGCCGATTACGCGGGTTGGGTCAAAGCAGGTTGTGATCGAGTCCTGGAACTGTTTGGCAGTCGCGATGGTGTCTTTTCCGTCTACGGTGATGTCCACAACGCCTGCATCATGAAAAACCTGGAACATAATCTCTACGAGTGCTGTTTTGGTCCCATTGGACGTACTGGGGGTCGACAATTAAAACCCGACTTTGGTCCCAAGATGCAGGACTATGATGAGCGACCCCTGGAAATCACTGCCCTCTACCACAAGCAGTTCCAGTCTCCATCCAAACAGCCCCGTACTGGCCCCCAGTATTGGAACTTCCTGGAAATGCACTTGGACCCGCGCGAAAACGGTAACGTGCAATTCAAGATTCGCAACCTGATTGACCCGCCTACCGAGAAACCGCGTGGCGGTGGCGGTGCCACGATTCCCTTGCAATCGACTGGCCGGCCGATTGCTTGCCAGTTACCCAAGTTCAAGACCTTGCCAAATGCCGATATCCACTTCGCGACCATCCAGGGAAAACCGATTCGTGGCACTCGCAGTTCAGCGGACGGAACGATTTCGCTCAAGGGACTGATCGATATCGAACCAGCTACCAAGGTTGTAATGACAGCGATTGCTGGTACCGAGGTAGATGCTCAGGTCATCACCACGCTACCAATTGCCGAAGGCTAATATACGGGGTTCGAGATCAAGAGCCCGTTTTCCAGTAGCCCCCGCGAAGATGATCAAATTGAGCTTCGCTTCCCAGTTGCTGGTCATTAAAGACACCTTCGCAGTAGGCCAGGTGACCCCGCACCCAGGTACGAACCGGCCAACCGGTGAGCGACTCTCCATGCCAGGGGCTCCAGCCACACTTGCTTTGTTGCTCTTCATTGCGGATCTCTGCCGTTTTTTCCAGGTCCACTAAGACCAGGTCCGCGTCATAACCGACTTCGATGCGACCTTTGTTGACAATGTCCCAAACACGCGCCGGGGAATCACACATCCAGTGAACTACCTGTTCCAACGTACAACGACCCTCGTTCACCTGGTTCAACATCAGGGCCAACGAGTTTTCAACCGCTGGTAAACCTGACGGTGACTTCGGATAAGGTTGCTGTTTTTCCTCCCAGGTATGGGGAGCATGATCGGTGGCAATCACCTGGATATCACCTGCTTGCAGGGCAGTCCAGAGCTGCTCGTTGTCTTCCGCCGTCTTGATTGACGGATTCATTTGGATCAGCGTACCCAGGCGCTCGTAATCGCCCACATGGAAAAACAGGTGATGCGGACAGGCCTCTGCCGTGACCAGGTCATGGTGGTCACGTAACAAGCCAGTTTCCTGGCCCGTCGAAACGTGCAACACGTGAAAGCGGTGCTGATGCCTGACTGCCAGGTCGATGGCCCGCTTCGTAGCCACCAGGGCCGCCCGGTGATCTCGAATCCGTGAATGATCAGCGACATCCGTGGTCTTTGCATATTGCTGCCAGTTTTCTTGGATCGTCGACTCGTCTTCACAGTGAGCCGTAATCGGCAAGGTGGTTTCGGCAAAGATTGCTTCCAGGTCTTCCTGGCAGTCAACCAGCAGGCTGCCCGTACTGGAGCCAATAAAGATCTTGATACCCGGTGTCCGGGTTGCCTGTTTGAGCGCAACCAGGTTATCGGGGGTGGCGCCGATATAGAAGCCGTAATTCACCAGGCTGACTTCGGCCGCCCGGCTCAGCTTGGCGTCCAGTTGCAGCTGGTCAATGGCATGGGGAATGGTGTTGGGCATTTCCAAGTAAGTTGTCACGCCACCTTTTGCGCAGGCTCGCGAAGCATGGTGCAAGTCTTCCTTATGCGTCAAACCCGGTTCACGAAAATGAACCTGGTCATCAACCACGCCTGGCAACAGGTGCAATCCCGTAGCGTCGATCACCTCGTCTGCCGAAACTTGAATGGCTGGATCAATGTCAGCAATTTGGGTGCCATCAATCAGTACGGATACCGAACTGGTTCCCGAAGGGAGCACAACAGATGCGTTGCAGATTAGCGTTTTCATAGGAGCCAGGAGCTGTTCAGATGACGATGCCCAGTTTCTTAGCTCTTATTTTTAACGCCCGTTGGAAGTAAGGAAATGGGTAGTTGTTCTTGGCACCCCTATCTCGAGCCCACTGGAAAACGGCCTTAACCGTTTTTAGAGGTAATTTGTCGTTCTCAACTAGCATGACCACTTTGGAAATAAAGAAAAAATCAGCTGGCAAACGGGCTTTCAGACCTTTCTCTAGCTGGTCTTTGAGGTCGGCCACTTCCACTGCCACTGGATTGCTGGACCCGCTGGGATGGAAACAAGGTGCGTCGGCAGCTTCGGTTAAGCCAAGGTTCGACAGGCTCATGCCAGTCAGAACAAGCACCATGAGAATTGACAACTTGACGGGCAGCTTCATCTTTTCAACCTGCGAAGGGGGGGGTAGTCTCTGTTTTCACGACGAGCTCGTGGCAGCTTGTACACGATTTTAGACCGTCGGAGCAAGACCAATCACGGCACGATAAGTCTACTACCGCCCCTCGGAAAATGGGCCACAGCAACGGCAGTTCTTAGAAGCGATCTTGCAGGGCCAGCACGGTCATCTCTTCTTCTTGCAAGGCTTCCATGGCGGTCACTGCCGCTTCGGCAGCCTGGATCGTCGTAATACAGGGAACCCCATACTGGACGGCGGCGGCCCTGATGCGACCCTCATCGGTACGGGCCCCTTTACCGTTGGGCGTATTGAGTGCCAGCACCACTTTCCCGTCAATCAGGTAATCGATCAGGTTCGGGTGTCCTTCGGCAATCTTCTTCACGTGGGCCACCGGAATACTTTCCTGTTCCAGCGACTGGGCAGTACCCTCGGTGGCGAGTAGTTCATAGCCCATTTGCGCCAGCCTCCGCGCCAGGTCCTTAATAATTTCTTTATGGCGGGCCGTGACACTCAAGAAAATCTTGCCCTCGCCATTTTCCGGCAACACGACACCCGCAGCCAGCTGGCTCTTGGCAAAGGCGATAGAAAACCGTTCGCTGATTCCCATCACTTCCCCGGTACTTCTCATCTCCGGACCGAGAACAATATCGACGCCGGCAAACTTACGGAAGGGGAAAACGCTTTCCTTAATAGAAACGTGTCTGGGGATGGGTGTACTGGTAAACCCAAGGTCAGCCAGTTTTTCACCAACCATTACCTTGGCAGCGATCTTCGCGATTGGAACGCCGGTTGCTTTTGCTACGAAGGGAATCGTACGAGATGCGCGCGGATTCACTTCCAGCACATAGACTTTCATTTCACCCTCTTCTTTCTTGACGGCGAATTGAACATTCATCAACCCGACCACCTCTAATTTACGGGCCATCGCTTCCGTGGCTTCCACGATTTCCTGGACCACAGGTCCTGACAGGCTATAGGGCGGAATGGAGCAAGCAGAATCACCCGAATGGACCCCGGCTTCTTCGATATGCTCCATCACACCGGCGATGACCACATCGGTTCCATCTGCCACAGCATCCACGTCGACTTCGGTGGCATCCTCCAGGAAGCGATCGATCAAGACGGGTTGTCCCTGGGCCACCACGAAGGCCGCCGCCACGAACTGCTCAAACTGGCTTTGGTCATAACAAATCTCCATGGCACGACCGCCGAGCACAAAGCTAGGCCGCACGAGCGCAGGAAAACCGACCTTGGTTGCTGCCGCCCTAGCTTCCGTCAGGTTCCGGGCAATGCTATTGGCCGGTTGCTCCAGACCTACCTGGTGCAGCATCTTCTGAAATTTTTCCCGGTCTTCCGCCTCTTCAATCGTGTCAACGCTGGTACCGACGATCGGGACACCCGCATCGTTCAGTGCGCGTGCCAGGTTCAAGGGAGTTTGGCCGCCAAATTGAACAATCACCCCATCTGGTTGCACCGCATCACAGATATTTAAGACGTCTTCGGTGGTCAACGGTTCAAAGAACAGCAGGTCGCTGGTGTCATAATCAGTACTGACCGTTTCCGGGTTCGAATTGACCATGATCGATTCAATGCCCAGTTCGCGCAAGGCAAAACTGGCATGACAACAGCAATAATCGAATTCAATTCCCTGGCCAATCCGGTTGGGACCACCACCCAGGATAATAATTCGTTTCTTACCCGGTGTCTTGGCTGGTGTTTCATCTTCATCTTCATACGTTGAATAGAAATAGGGTGTGTACGCTTCAAATTCTGCGGCACACGTATCAACTGCTTTGAAGGTCACGGTGACCCCTCGGCTCTTACGCCATGCCCGAATTTCCTGTTCGTTGCTACCGAGCAGGGTGGCCAGCTGGCGATCCGAAAATCCGAATTGTTTTGCCTTTCGCAACGTGGCATCGTCTACCTTGTCTCTGGACCCCAGTTCTAAAAGCTGGTCTTCCATTTCCACCAATTCCAGAAATTGGTCGAGGAACCAGGGGTCGATTTTCGTCAGCTCGAAAATCTCTTCGGTGCTCATGCCACTTTTCAGGGCATACCGCAGATACCACTGTCGCTCGTCACTCGGTGTTGCCAGTTTTGCTCGGATCGCTTCATGATTCGGTTGTTCTTCACTGCCCCAGAGGTCCTTGGAGTCACAGCCAAATCCAAAACTTCCCACCTCCAGGCCTCGCAACGCCTTCTGAAAGGACTCCTTAAAGGTACGTCCAATTGCCATCGTCTCACCCACACTTTTCATTTGCGTGGTGAGCCTGGCATCGGCTTCAGGAAACTTTTCAAAGGCAAATCGCGGGATCTTAGTCACGACGTAATCAATGGTTGGTTCAAAGCAAGCCATCGTCTCGCGGGTAATGTCGTTGGGCAGTTCGTGCAAACGGTAGCCAATCGCCAGCTTGGCTGCGATTTTCGCAATCGGGAACCCAGTCGCTTTACTTGCCAGTGCACTGGAGCGGCTAACCCTTGGATTCATCTCGATCACCACCATGCGACCTGTCTCAGGATCAATCGCAAACTGGATATTCGAACCTCCCGTTTCAACACCAATCTCACGTATCACTGCCAGGCTGGCATCTCGCATCCGCTGGTATTCCTTGTCCGTCAACGTTTGGGCTGGAGCGACCGTGATGGAATCACCTGTGTGAATGCCCATCGGATCGATATTTTCAATCGAGCAGATGATAACGACGTTATCATCCGCGTCACGCATCACCTCCATTTCATATTCTTTCCACCCAATCACCGATTCTTCCAACAACACTTCGGTAATGGGAGACTGATCCAGTCCTTGCCGTACGAGGGTGTCAAACTCTTCGCGGTTATAAGCAATTGCTGATCCGCTGCCGCCCAGCGTAAAGCTGGGCCGTACTACGATAGGTAAAGGAATCTCCTGCATCACATCGCGCGCTTCTTCGATCGTATGAACGATGCGTCCATGACACACTTCTAGACCAATCTCCACCATTGCATTTCGAAATTGATCACGTTCCTCCGCTTTGGCGATCACATCCGCCCGAGCCCCGATCATTTCGACACCATATTTTTCCAGCACGCCATGCTTCCATAAATCCATGGCCACATTCAAGCCAGTCTGTCCACCCAGCGTGGGCAACAACGCGTCAGGACGTTCCTGCTCGATAACCTTGGTAATTATCTCCCAGGTCAAGGGTTCGATGTACGTTCGATCCGCTGAACTGGGGTCCGTCATGATGGTGGCCGGATTTGAATTGACCAGCACAACTTCATAGCCTTCTTCGCGCAATGCCTTGCAGGCCTGGGTTCCGGAATAGTCGAATTCACACGCCTGGCCAATGATGATCGGGCCAGACCCAATCAACAATATTTTCTTGATGTCGTCTCGTTTCGGCACGTTGCTGACCTTCCATTTCTCAGCTAAGTCCGCCGCTTCTCCCCTTCGTCGGACTATATGTTGGCTCCGCAAAGCCGTGATGTTTTAGGAGCAACCGGTTTTGTGGATATAAAATCTCTCGAATTTAGCCCAATGCATGGTTTCTTTACAAGGACCCTTTTCCAATTGGCCGCACCTCTTTTTCCCCATAACTGGTACGACCCATCCTCCACCAGCCAAGTTCATCGCTACAGAAGGCCCAATCGCCCAACAGGTGCCTGGAAAAGTGCCGTTACAGGTGCTTAAACAGTAAGCAGCCAACGAGGCAGCGAGTTGACAGTTTTGCGTAACGTGTTTACTATAAATATCTTCCCCCTTGTTCTTTAGTGCCCGGCAATGTGAGGTGATACGAGGCAATTTTGTCCAGTCCATCGCGCTCAGGAGTCTTTGCCAAGGCGACGGATTGCCGCGTTGATAAGTTCACCGAGAGCGTCAGCTTCGATCAGAGGCTGTACGCGCACGATATCGTTGCTTCTCAAGCACACGCCCGTATGTTGCAGAGCGTTGGTCTCTTAGAGCCATCGGAGTGCCAGCAAATTGTGGACACGCTGGAGAATATTGGGCAGGAGATTTCCAACGGAGATTTCCCGTTCTCCCAGGAGCTGGAAGACATCCACATGCACATTGAGCAGGCACTTATTGACCGTCTCGGTGATGTGGGACGGAAATTACATATCGGGCGAAGCCGCAATGACCAGGTAAGCACCGATTTACGACTTTGGGTACGGGCCGCCATTGATGGGACAGATCAACTGCTCCGCAATCTGCAACAGGCATTCTTGAGTCGTTGCCAGCAGGACGAAGGGGTCATTATCCCTGGTTACACCCATTTACGACGTGCCCAGCCTGTTTTGGCTGCTCACTACTGGATGGCGTACTGTGAAAAATTCCAACGGGATCGAGAACGGCTGGTCGATTGTCGCAAGCGTGTCAATGTATGTGGCCTGGGAACCGCTGCGTTAGCTGGCACTAGTTTACCTATTGACCGGGATCAGGTCGCCCAGGAACTTGATTTTGAGGCGGTGGCTGCCAACAGTCTCGACGTATCAAGCGATCGGGATTTTGTTGTCGAAACGGCCTTTGTTCTGACGCTGATTTCCGAACATCTCAGCAGCTGGGCAGAAGAGTGGATCATCTGGTCGACTGTTGAATTTAATTTTCTTGAGTTGCCGCAAGAGTTTTGCACGGGCTCATCAATTATGCCTCAGAAGATCAACCCCGACGTGTTAGAACTAATACGTGGCAAGACGGCCCGTGTGATTGGCAACTTGCAGACACTGCTTGTGCTGCTCAAAGGGTTACCGTTGGCTTACAACCGGGATCTGCAAGAAGACAAGCCGGCCCTCTTCGACTCTTTTGATACGGTACAAGCGTGCCTGGAGTTGGCGGAAGCCCTGGTGGAAATCGCTCAATTGAAACGTCCGGCAATTGAAGCTCAGTTGCACTTGGGGCACTTGGACGCCACAAATTTGATGGAATACTTAATCCAACAGGGCGTACCTCAGCGAACCGCACACCATATTACAGGGCAATTGGTAAGGATCGCGCTGGACGAAGGAATATCACTGTCTGAACTGTCTCTCGAGAAAATGCAAACCTGTTGCTCCGAAATTGACGATTCTATTTATGAGGTGCTGGGGGTTGAGAATGCCGTCCAGTCATTTCACAGTTACGGGTCAACGGCACCCGACCAGGTCAACGAGCAGTTTGCTCGCTGGCAAGCACGTCTTGCCGAGGAATAATCGTCCAATCAACTGGGTACATTAACATGGTGACAACACATCAAAGCGCGTTTCGAGGGCAAACTGCCACCCGGATTATTGGATTGGTCGCCATGACACTGATCGTTACCGGTACGAATCTGCGTGCTCAAAACCCCAATCCCTTTGGGCAACCTGGCGGGAAACCGGCGGTCGCTCCGACACCGTTGCAACCCGCTCCGCTGCCCAGTGTATTGCCGACCCCCGAGCCGCTGGTGGTCCGTTTGCTGCGAGAGTCCAATCCAAGCACACCTTTGGAATTAACACGGGCTGTGCAACTGATGATCCAAACCAGTCAACCGAAAGAAGCCAAGCGCTACTTGCAGCAGCTTGTGGCCCTGAACATGACACCCCAAGAGAAGGCTGAGTTACAGCTCAAATTTGGAACAGGTCTCTTTCTGCAGTTTTCACGGGAGCCCGATTTGCAACCCGAGGGAGCTCAGGTTGCGGAAGCGGTTGCGGAAGCTGCTTACCGGGCGGCTCAAGACCCAAATCGAATCACAAGTCTGATTGCTAAATTGAGTGACCCGTCCGTGGAAGTACGTTTAACCGCCATGGAAGACCTAAGGCCCAGCGGTACAGCAGCTGTGACCGCCTTGGCCGATCTTCTTGGTGACAATCAGCACAACGCAGAACAGCCAACAATCCGAGCAGCCTTGCTGAAATTTCAATCGATTGCACACGAACCACTGATTGGATACCTCGACTCGGAGAACACAAACTCCCTACAACAAAAAGAAGTCGTTGATTTGCTTGGTCAACTCGGTCATCCACGCAGTACCCTCTACCTGGTCCGCCTGGCCGTGCTTGGAGAACCAGACTCGTTGCTCCGCAACTCCGCTCAACGGGCCCTGCAACGACTTACGGGAGCCGTTCCTAATCGACAGGAAGCAGAAGTTTATTTACGGCGCATGTTACATGAATTTCGACAAGGGACTGTTCCAGTACAAGCCGACGCCGACAGTCGTATTACGTTTTGGCAGTGGAATAGGAAGAAAAAAACAAGTACGCCGATTAGCTACCGGGCCGATTTAGCAGCCGTAGTACTCTCGGCTCAGGTTGCTGCAAACCTGTATGCCCTGGACCAGCAGAATCGCCAGTATCAGCTGTGGTACTTATCTCACATTCTCGCGGCCAGCAAACAGCTGGGTGGCTTGAACAAGCCACTATCACACCAAGCTGGTGGAGCTGCGGAGATTGCCAGCAAGGCGGGAGCCGTGGTGGTTCATGAGGTCTTCCAGCAAGCTCTCGAAACCGACCAGATCGCAGCGGCAATTGCGGCAGCGGAAGTTCTGGCAAAGATTGGCTCGCCCATCTTTCTTGACAGTCCTAGCGGGAGCCATGCGCCTTTAATTCAAGCGCTGTTTCACGCAAATCGTCGTTTACGATTTACCGCGCTGGACACCATTTTGAAGCTCGATCCCCAAGCATCTTATCCCGGCAGTACGCACGTAAGCGACGCGCTGGGTTACTTTGCTGCTAGTCGTGGAAGACGAACGGCATTTGTCGGACATCCGTTGCAAGCACGCGGTCAGTTTATTACGGGACTATTGAATCAAGCCGGTTATCATGCTGAAAAAGT
>JAYGDG010000523.1:0-2279 GCA_046583015.1 Pirellulaceae bacterium
ACGGTAATTGGTGACACCGTTAACGTAGCATCGCGGCTGGAGTCGTTTGGCGGTCGGGTCTACGATGCTCGCCAGATAGTCACCAGGGAAGTGGTTGATCTATGCCCGGATATCGGCTTTGTATTACTTGGAGAAGTTAACCTGAAAGGGCGCCAACAAGCCGCTGAGATTTATACGGCACAAAGTATTGACCCTAACTCTCATTAACCACCTCGGCACTTGACCTAGGTGTCGGCTCTGACCACGCCTCGCAAAGCCTGAATGTGCTCAGGCCCCAAACCGCAACACCCGCCAACAAGTCTGACTCCGTTTGCCAACCATTGCCGGGCCTGCTCTGCCAGCTCTGCCGGCTCAATAATTTCAACAAAATTCCAGTTTGGCATTTCAAAATAACCGGACTCGGGGTAGACGCCAACAGGACCCGGCCAATATTTCCGAACGACCCCTATGGCCTCTGGAACATCCGACACTGCGGTATGCATCACATTCATCAGTGATGGCGAGTATTTTGAAAGGATCCGAACCAGATTTTCGAAATCTCGATCGACATAACTGAAAGAAGATAACGAACCGTGGTCTTTATAGGTGCGGGCGCTTACCCCAATCCACAACGGCAAACCCAGCCCGATCACAGCCGAAGCCACGGCTTCGGAAAGCTCCACCCGCTCGCACATTTCCAATGCAATGATGTCGACCCCTGAGTCCACAAGCACTTCTGCCTGCTCCTTTGCGGCCCGACCGACGACATCCGGCGAATTCCAGGTTGGATCATCATCATGCGCCCATTCACAGATCGACCCAACGATGGCTACAGGGTGCTGCGCAACAGACTCGCGCGCCTGCTGGGCGAGGGATACGGCTTTGGCATTGATCTTATGCACTTCACGGCCCAAACCCCCTGGCTCCAGCATATGTCGCGCCGTTGAAAACGTGTTGGTGATGATAACTTCAGCACCCGCTTCGATGAATCGCTCGTGCACCTGGCGCACGACTTCAGGATGCGACATGATGGCACGGGCGCTCCAGACTTTTCCATCCATTGGTACCCCGGACTTTTCCAGTTCGGTTCCCATACCTCCATCAATAACAATGGGCAGTCCATCGCCGCACAGCCTTTTCTCAACCCAGCTAACTTCACGTGTCATAGCGATCCTAATTGTTCCGTTTTATGTTTTCTCGCTTGGCTATTCGGAATTGCTCGACTCGACTGACGAAGATAGATGCGCTTGTATTTCGTCTTGTATTTGCTTCAATTCACGAATCGCAGCCGGAATGTCGGAACTATCCAGGATATTCACTTCCACATGCTTCAACGTATGGCTGAGGTTAGTGCGATTATTTCTCTCATAGGTCCCTTTGAACTCTTGCACAGAATAAACATTGACTGCCCGTGCAAAGCCCTTGGGCTGTATTTCATCGACAAACTTGCAATCCACTTGCTGCTCGATCAGGGCATAGGTGGCGTCGGAGATCAACACTTGGCCAGGCGCTGCGAGTGACTCCAGCCTGGCCGCAAGATTCACCGGCTTGCCTAGAACGGTGTAGTCCATTCTCTGACTCGAACCGAAGTTCCCTACCGTGCAATACCCGGTAGTGACTCCCATTCGAACATTCAGGCCATTTGTCACACCGTTTTTCTTCCAATAGCCTTGTAACTCCTTGATTCGCTCCTGCATCTTGATGGCCATATCAACGCCTGCAAGAGCGTCTTGTTTTTCACCACGGCTCTCAGGATCACCAAAGAACACCAATATCGCGTCACCAATGAACTTGTCGATCGTGCCGCCACAATCAAGCGCAACTTGAGTCATTTCAGAAAGATAGGAATTGATCACCGTAGCCAGCTTCTCCGGCTCCAGAGAATCACTCATATCAGTGAACTGCACGATGTCGGAAAAGAAAACGGTGAGATTTTTTCGGCTATAGCTGTCCTCTTCTATGCTTTTTCCGGAGAAGATCGTCTCGTATATTTGAGGTGAGAGGTATTGGGCAAGGCGTTTTGCCAACTGCTCAAGTTGCTGGGTCTTGGCTGCAATTAACTCCTGATCCTTTAACCTTTCCTCAAGGAGTTCTTCCTTCTCGTGCTTTAGGTTCCACTCCTGGGTGCGATCCACAAACTGTCCCTGGATACCATTGAGGTAGGAGAATGCCGAATCCTTGGTGCGGGTTGACAACAGCGAATAAACCCTCGTCTCGCCCTCTACCTCGATCTGAATCTCAGGAATCAGCACATGGCCATCATTTTTGATTCCAGCGACAAAGGCATCAACCTGCTCACC
>JAYGDG010000582.1:0-1955 GCA_046583015.1 Pirellulaceae bacterium
TCCAACTTGCCGTTCTTGTTTGTGTCTAAGCGCCGCAGTCGGTCCCTGATATTGTCCGGCGCCTCTGTTGACCTGACGGGTCGTTCGGGCGTCCTCGCGCTTTCCTGCTTCCGCGGAACCGCAACATCGAAGTAACCAATCATCATTTCTTCCCAGGTCTGGTCGCCCCAACGTACGGTCTTGGTGGGGTCGGGGTTATTGAGATTGAACTGCGAGTTATCAAAATGGGCGATGCAGTGAATCCTGGTTCCAGCCGCCAGTTTCAAAGGTTCCGTCAGGCGGTAGGAAGTTTGCCAGTTGAAGTCGAACTTTGGTACGTCAATCAATATTTCTCGGCTGCCGTCACGGGCCATTGCCTCGTAGCGAAAGGATTTACCACGCACGTGCATATGTGGCATAAAGCCGAGCAACAAGGCCTCCTCACGCGAACTTCGACTGACGGCCGTCACTCGGTAATTCTCCTCTCCCGGGGGAATCCGTAAGGACCGTTGGACCGCGCTGGTCGTCTTGACCTCGTATTTCACCTTTTCCGGGTCTGCAAATACCAACCCAATTTTACTCAGGTCCAACTGGGCAGATCCGATCGGCGTATAGTGGACCTGGAAGATCAACTCCGATCCGGCGGCAATTCTTTTCGCCATTCCTGCCGGAAATGGGCCGGCCCGCAAGCCTGGCACGTAGCTAACCAGGAAGCCATCCAAACCCCCAGACCCACTACGACCGCCCGGAGCTCGTGCAAATGCTAAAATGTGATGAACAACCGCCCGATTTCCCGGCAACAGTTCGGCGGCCTGAATCCACTTGTCTTCCTTGAATCCAGGGTCGATCCGAAAATACTGGTAGCGGACGACTCCCTCGGCAGGAACCCGGTAAGAACGCTTGGCAATCGGCAGCACCAAATCCGGTTTCTGCGGAAGTTGCCAGCCCACCGTGTAGGTCTTCGCCTCGGGTTTTTGACTTAGATCCCCTTGCGGCGCACCATTCTCTACCCACCGATAAATAAGCTCCTTCTCTTCATCGCTCAAGCGTCTGTCGTTGTCAAAATGCCCATATTTTCCGCTCGCGTGCCAGGGCGGCATCCGCTCGTCTTTGACGACTTCAGCAATCGTCTCGGCCCAGCCAACCACTTCCGAATACTCCTGGAGTGCGAAGGGCGCGATCTCTCCCTTGCGATGACACTGCACGCAGCGATTCTGCAAGATCCTCGAAATCTGATTGCCATAGGTTACGTCACTCGTTTCGTCAGGCTTACGAACCCGCCCAATAAAACACCCTTCCGCTTCCCGGATCGGTTCCGAGACGGATTTACCGGTGAGCAGCTCGTCGATGGCAATCTTTAGATCACGGCGTTTTGGTGCTTTGCGAACCACACCTACCCCATATTGATCGTCGATTCGTCCCCAGTAGGAAATCTTGCGTTCCTGATCGAGCAGGAATACCTCCGGCGTTCGGACGGCACTCAGCGCGTCAGCCAGGCGATTGCCGTTATCTTTGAGCAAGGGAAACGTAATGTCATGGATGCGCGCGTAGGCAGCGATTTCAGTGATGGCGTCCTGGCAATTAGAGTTGATTCCAACAAAAGCGACTTGCTTAGCGTCATAACTATTCGCCAAGCTCTGCAGTCGAGGCCCATATAGCTTGGCCAGCGGACATTCCGTGCCAAGAAATGCCACGACCAGCAACTTGCTTTTGCCGAAGTCGTCTAAAGAATGCTCCTTACCGCGAAAATCCTGTAGTGTAAAGCTCGCTACCCGCCTGCCTATTCTGACTTCTGCTAACTCCTCTGCTGTAGTCCTCTGGCTCACGCTACACGCCAACAGTAGCATGGTACCCACTGCAATAATCCGTGACATTCTTGTTGCTCCTTACCTTTCCAGTGCTGCGCGGGGCGCTCTCGGTGCGCCGCTACTAACTGATGTATCTAAAAACCCTTCTCTTGTCGAGCGGTTTCGCAA
>JAYGDG010000608.1:0-3354 GCA_046583015.1 Pirellulaceae bacterium
CTTCGTCCACTTCTGCCATCGTACCGGAAACAGCAAAGTGACCATAACCGCGACCCCCGGAAGCTTCGTCGTACCAGAATGTCGTGGCCAGGCGACCAGCGACTTCGATCGATCCATGATCACCAAGATAGTTACCCAAGCGAGCAAGGTTACGACCATTGTAAACACCGTAACGCCAATTCCAGGCCTGGTTCTCTGAAGTCCCGTAGGAGGCCAGGCCGAAACGGCGAGCATCCTCGTTAAATGCTTCCACGATGAACGGTCGTTCCAGGAAAACATTGAAACGACTGCTGTTCAAGTGGTCCAAGCCGTAAGGCCGTTTTTGATTTCCCAGCAACAGGGTCTGCAGCAATGGCAGATCTTTCCAACCCAGGTAGTTATCTTTGAACTCCAGGTCACTGCCATTGGCGAAATCCAATTCCGCCTTGTACAGCATGTTCGCCGGCAGCGTGCCCGCAAAACTAATACGGATGCGACGAAAACCAAGACGGTTCTGGGGGTTGCCTCCCTCAAGTGGCTCAATTGCTGGATCGTGATAAGGAAAGCCCCAGAAATCCGCATGAATACGACCGGCAACCTTCATGGTGGATGCCGACGATCCCGGACTTACTTTTTTGTCAATCGCAGATTCCAGTTCAGCGATTCTACCGGCTTGTTCGTCAAGTTCCGCGGCTAACGTATCGAGTGAACTGGCGACCGAACCGCCATTGATGAACGCTGTGTAATCATCTTCCGCTTGTCCCGGGGTTGCTAAAACCAGACATGCTAACAAGGTAATGCCTGTCAAATACAATCTCCCGTGCATCACTACGAATCCTCATCCTTGAGCTGTCGTATAAAGCATCACCTTAAAGGAAGAAATCGGATCAATCCGGCTGGTCTGAACATTAAAATTCAGTCTTCGCACACAAAAAGTGCGGGGGAACTTTTTGCAGATCATTTCAAACAATAAAATGGCTTATCTGATCCGCAAAGTTTCTCCAGTTTAAGGATTCTGCTTCGACAGGCTCAGCAAGCACTAAGATTACCGCTCAAGTGCCGGAGAAGTGGCTGGCAGCAGATGGGGGCTCGGGTCGGACTCAATCAGCATCCATTGTCGATTGACCGGCAGGCCGCGGTAGTTGTCGACGCGACCACTGGGCCACTTCACCTGCAGCTGATCAACCTGCTGCTCACTGCCAACACCAATCAAGAATTGACGCTGGTTGCTGGCCTGGTAACCATCACCAGCCGTCAACTGCCGGACTAACTTCCGCGGTTTATCTCCACCCATGACCAGGGTCACCGTCGCCCCGATGGCATCGCGCTGCCCGGTCCCACTGCGCAACTGGATGGCCAGGTAATTACCAGTCTGCGCCGTGGTATTGGCCAATACGGCAACGGGAGCATCCAGGTGGGAAACGACAAAATCTGCTTTGCCATCACGATTCAAATCAGCCGCTGCCAGCCCGCGGCCGAGTAACTTTCGCTGGAAGTAAGGACCTGCTTCTTTTCCCATCTCCTGGTAAGTTCCATTGCGATTGGTGAGAAACTGGGGCAGCATCTTAAAAGGAATATCCTGGTAAGTAAAATCATCGATATGCCCATTGGCAACCACCAGGTCAGGGTGACCATCGAGTTGAGCATCGAGAAACTGGGTACCAAAACCGAGCAGATTGAAACCTGGTTGACGAAGTGCCGCCTGGCGGGTCCCGTCATAAAACAAACCACCGGCCTGCTGAACGTAAAGCGTATTGGATTCCTTGTAGAAATTCGTCACAAAGAGGTCGACCAGGCCATCCTGGTTGTAGTCATCGACGGCAACTCCCATGCACGCTTGCGCCTTCCCCTCACGATCGTAAGCCAGGCCCCGAATGACCGCCTGTTCTGCAAACCTGCCGGGTGATTGCGTGGCCTGGGTGAAGTAAAAGTTTGCCGTCATATCGTTGGCAACGAACAGGCTCAACTTGCCCGCTCCTTCAAAATCGGCGGCCACAATTCCCAACCCCTTGCCATCAGCAGCGACAATTCCCATGGCCTCCGTGGCATCCTGGAACTGACCGTTACCCAGGTTCAAAAATAGCCGGTCCTGCTGAGCATCAAACTCGGTCGGTGAGCAGGAGCGCGCCTTGCCACCGGCCTGGTTGCAAATCAGGTCAAAAACGTTGTCGCCAGAGAGATAGTTCACCTCGTAGAGATCAGCCAGGCCATCCTGGTTCAAATCGGCTACCAGGCAACTGGTCGTCCAGCGTTTGCCACCAATGCCTGCCTGCTCCGTGACATCCTGGAAAGTTCCGTCTCCATTGTTGGCATACAAGCGGTTCTCACCAACGTTCGCCAGGTAGATGTCGGGATATCCGTCATTATTGTAGTCGCCAATTTGGACTCCCTGGCTAAAGCGGTTGTCCCCCAAACCACTCTGCTCTGTCACATCCTGATAACTGCCGTTGCCAAGATTGCGAAATAGTCGGTCCCGGTGTTGTTGCTGAGCAGGATCAGCTGGCCAGAGGCAACCCTGAGTCAGGTAAATGTCCGGCCACAAGTCACCGTCATAGTCCAGGATCGCCACGCCGCCCCCGGTGAACTCGAACATCCGTCGGCCCTCGGTCGACGGATCATCCGAATTAAAGTAGCGGAAGCGAATTCCAGCACCTGCAGCCACATCCTTAAATGAGACTGCCGTAGGATCTAACCCACCAGCAAGACCGGAAGAGGTCTCTACGAGCTGGTCCATATCCGGTAATGGATAACTGGCCAGATCAATCATCTGCGTCGGATCAAATTGCGCAGATACCTGTCGACTCTCTGCTTGTACTAAAGGACGCAAGCGGGTCAGGGCGACCCGCGATTCTGCTGTATTTGACTGCCGAACGAGAATCATACTGTGCCAGCCATATGACTCCCAAAATCGTCCCAGTTGTTCGGTCAGTCGCGCTGCCTCGGTCAATAACGTAAGATTGCTCTTGTCATCGTTGAGTCGACTCAATAATAACTCCAGTTCCTGCAGACGCCGTGCACGATCCTTGATCTGCTCGGCCAGTTCTTCTTGTCCAACCCGTGTCAGAGCAATCGCTAACTGGTAACAGGCAACCTGGTGATTAGGATCCTGCCTGAGCGCTTCCCAAAAACAACGGGCGGCAGCTTTCGGCTGCTGTTGGCTCCAGAGGCCACGCACGACCCACAACCCCGCAGTTGTCTTGACCCCGGCGGGTAAATCACGGTACCAGGCGTTGAATGGTTGTTGATCGGAAAGTTCCAGCAATATTATTCCCAGCCAGGCCTGGGCCACGGCCAGTTGCGGATTTTGCGCTACTGCTTTCTCCAGCAACTCGCGGGCGGCGGCCAGTTGGTTTTCCCGAATATGAACCAGGGCTC
>JAYGDG010000656.1:0-3453 GCA_046583015.1 Pirellulaceae bacterium
ACCGAGACGAAACGAGTGGACGAACAGGGTGAACTGTTGTCCGATGAGGCAATCGAAAAATGGGAAGCCAGCCAGGCGGATGAAAGCGACTCAGGATTGGACCCCGCTGACGAAAAAGCCACCGCGCTCGGTGAGGATGGTCTGCCGCGTCGCGTCGTGGAGACGCCACCGGTCCCAACAAAAAAAGCGGACCTCGTTGATTCGCACTTTGCCCTCGTTGCTGAAACGAGTGCCGCCACCTTAAAGTTGATTTCCACGGTCATCTTCTTTGTCATAGGACTGGTTATTTTTGTTACCGTGGTCCGTCTTGCCGTGAGTGATAGCGACGAATCTTTTTGGAGCGCCACGCTGAGCGGGTTGTTCCAGGTTTTTGTTCTCTTTAGCGTGGCTTACCTTTTCCGGGCAATCAGCTATTTGCAGAGAGGCCAATTGCGGATCTTGCGCATCCTGGAGAGCAATCGGTCGGACCAAACGCACCGCTAGTCAGCAGCCTAGACGCCGGTAAAGATCGAATCGCGCAGCACGCCCGTACTGTCGGAGAAGGCTTCTTGCCGAATTCCCAGCGTGTGCAGAATACTCAGGTAGAGGTTCGACATGGGGGTGTCGTTCTTGCGCCAGTAGGTACCATGCTTGAGTCCCATGTTGGCACCGCCGGCAACGAGTGTGGGCAGATTCTTGGGGTTATGAGTCGTGCTGGCGCCGCTGCCGAATAGCACGATGCTGTTGTCGAGCACGCTACCACTGCGGTCCTTGTACTGTTGCAGTTGCCCAAAGAAATAGGCCAGTTGCTCGCTGAGGAACATGTCGTACTTGGCAAACTGCAGTTGGCCATCCTTGTCGTAGGCGTGCGACAGGCTGTGGTGCGTCTTGTTTAAACCCAGCTTCAGTGGGAACGTATCGCTGATCCCCATGCCGTCTTCGCGGTTGAGCATGAAGGCGACCGATCGCGTGATGTCTGCGTCGAATGCCAGCGCAATCAGGTCGAACATGTTGCGATAGTATTCACGCGGTTCCCCTTCGGAGGTGACGTCCAGGTCCAGGTGGGTGTAGTCCTGTTTCTTGAGCGGGATGTCAATCCATTTCTCGGCAGCAATTAGCCGCGACTCGACTTCACTGAGCGATGTCAGGTACTGATCCATTTTTTCCCGGTCAGAACGACTAAGCTTCTTGTTCAGCGAGCGGGCATTTTCCAGGACCGCGTCGACCAGCTTGATTCGCTTTTGAAGCTTATCCCGTTTTGCTTCCAGCGAGCTTCGATCACCACGGAACAGGCGATTAAAGATCTGGCGGGGATTGTTTTCAGCCGGGATCGGTTTTCCCGTGACGCTGTAAGAAATCGTGCCGGTTCGCGACAGGAAACCAACGCCCGCATCGATCGACAAAACCAGCGAAGGTTGACGACAGTGCTGCTTGGTATGAAGGGCAACGACCTGGTCGAGCCCAACGGAGTTGTACGTTTTTCGTTTCGGATCATGCAGGGGTGCCCCGGTCAGCCACATGTCCGAGCAGACGTGTGGATCGGCCTTGGGGCCGCTGGGGTGGTAAAGCCCGCCCATGAAACTCAGTTGTTGACGAAACTTCTTGAGTGGTTCGATCGACTTGCCGAAGGTAAACTCGCGGCCCGCCGCCGTCGGAAACCAGCTCCACTCGTCCATCTTGTGATCTGCCTTGGGCAGGGACATCCCGTTGGCCGTGTAGAGTGCACAGAAACGTCGTGGAATTTGCTCGACAACATCTTTTCCCATCGCCTCCAGCACTGGCAAGACCAGCGAGGCGCCTGCGATTCCCTTCAGTACAGCACGACGATCGAGTTTGGCGGAAGGAGCCATTGATATATCCGTGGTAGAGGTTGTTTGCTGAAAGAACTATTTCTTGAGAAACATATCACTCTTGATAACGAACCGGATCATCTCCTGCATCCGGTAGCCACCGCGGCGTAATTCTATGCCCTTTTCTTCAAGGAAGACAAGTTCATTGTAGCTCAGGCTACGGCCATTGCCATAGCTGGCCAAATGCTTCAAAAAACTGAATGCTACCTGATCTATTCGGTCGCTGACCAGGTAAGCTTTAAGTCCTTTGAAATCTTCGATCTCGGTTCCATCAGGGAGTGTGGAACTGGGATCGGAAGCCGGTTTTTCCAGGAATCGTCCGCCCGCGCTAAACTGCTCAAAAGGGATTCCCCACGGATCGATGCCAGCATGACAATTGGCACAACCTTTTTGATTGCGATGTCGTTCAAGACGTTCGCGTAGTGGTAGCTTGGCGTCGACTCCCTCCAGGGCCGGCACATTCGGTGGCGGATCGTCCGGTGGCTCGGCGATGATTTTTCGGGCCAGCCAGGCACCCCGTTTGACCGGGTTAGACTCGCGACCATCGGACAGCCCGGCCAGGATGGCGGCCTGCGAGAGAATGCCTCCCAGGTTATCGTTCTGATGGGCAATGGGAACAAATTTAAAACCGTTGTCGGTGCGGTCGGCCAGGCCATAGTAGCCGGCCACGATCTCGTTTGCCACGATGAAGTCTGATTGAATCAGGTTTCTTAGTGGCAGGTTTTGGCGGACGAGATACTGCAGGAAATGGACCGGTTCCTGACGCAAATGAAGCCTGGTGTCGCGTGTCAGTTGCGGGAATCGCTGGCGATCAATTTCGACCACATCGAACTTGTCGAGGCTTAACCACTGGGAGGTAAATTCACTGGCGAACTGCTCGAACCGCCGGTCACGAATCATCCGTTCTACCTCGGTATCCAGTGCCCCGTGCAGGCGGTTGTCGGCAGCCAACTTAAGCAACTGATCGTCGGGAGCCGTGTTCCAGAGGAAATAGGAAAGTTTTGAAGCCAATTCGTAAGGATCAAGGTCCTCTGCCTGCGGACTGTTGCTGTTTTCAATCAGGAACAGGAACTGGGGCGAAGTAAGAACGATCAGCAGGGCGTCCTTGATGCTCTGGTTAAAGTTCGCCTCCTCAGCAAAAGAACTTTTCCAGACGGACATGAAGGAGGATTCCTCGGAGCCAGTGATCGGTCGACGAAAAGCGCGGCTGGCAAAGGAGCGAATGATTTCGCGCGCATAAACAGCAGGATTGTCCTTGTTCTCCGAGGCGATGAAAATGTCTTGGTGTTTTGCCGGGGGCCAACTCTGGTAGTACGGTCCTTCGAATTCGATCGACCTGATCAGCAGGCGCGGCATGTCTCGGCCATCGGTGTATTCACTGCGGACACCGATTTCGCGAATGCCGGCCAGGTAATTGACGTTGTTTTCCTCCACGTCCGGCGTGGGGAAATTGTTGAGGGCACCTTCGAAGACGAAGTCTTCTAACGTGCTGCTGGCAACCGGCCGGCTTTTACCGACCGGGGCAAAGGTGCTGCCACAATCACGGCGCAATCCCATGTGGACCCCCAGCCTTGGCAGTCGTTTTTCAAAGACCTTGAATTGCCTGGCAAGCTCGTCGTTTTCG
>JAYGDG010000728.1:0-15890 GCA_046583015.1 Pirellulaceae bacterium
TAATTTCCGCTCCGCAGGGAACAGTTCGGAAGAAATTCTCAGGGGCCTCAGCAAAATGCAACCCCAGGCCCAAGCCGCAAACATCATGATGGTGACCAGCAACAAGAGGGGGATGCGATCGAGCAAGGAAAACCGCGACCAGTCGGCACCAACCCACTGGATCGCCAGATCATCTGGTACCAGCAAAAGCCAACAGACCGTTCGATGGAACTGCTCGCAACTGAAGAAAAACACCAGGTAGGCCAACAACAAGATCCAGGCAACAACGAGCCCTTGGCGATGGCCTGGCCGGCTTGGTGGATTCACTGTTGGGTTGGTCATGCTACCGATTTAATACCTACAAGGCCTATATCTGGATCCGCAACGCTGGCGCTGGTCATCCCTCTCCCTTAAACCCAAGATAACGTCTCGAGCAGGAGAAAACTAACGTCTGCCGCCCCTCCCAGAAAACCAACGCCCTTAAGACGATGATCCCCAGGAACTGGGAAAGTTTGCTGGCCGTTTGTTATCCCTAAGCTATAGTTGCGCAAGGCAGGCTGAAACAAGACCAATTACAACAATTATATGGGCTACAAGGACTGCTGCCTGCCTGGTTTCAGAGGTTGAAATCGAGCCCGATTGCCAGCGATTCTAGAAGCGAGTTTACGTCTCATGTCCCACCAGCAAAAACTGCAGGGCATCTTTACTCCCAACATCGTCCCTCTCGATGACCAGGGTAATATCAACGAATCCGAAACACGCCGGTATGTAGACTGGTTGATCGATCACGGCGTTCATGGACTCTATCCGAATGGGTCAACAGGCGAATTCACGCGCTTTACCGCTGAAGAACGCATCCGCATTATCGAGATTATTGTCGATCAAACCGCTGGACGTGTCCCGATCCTGGCCGGAGCCGCCGAGGCCAATACCCGCGAGACCATTCGAGCTTGCGAACGCTACAGTGCGCTGGGAGCGAGAGCTGTCGCCATCGTCTCACCGTTCTACTACAAGCTTAGCCCGGATGGTGTCTACGCTTACTTCAAGGAAATCGCCGACCACTCACCGGTCGACGTAACCCTCTACAACATTCCCATGTTTGCCTCGCCAATCGATGTGCCCACCGTCCAACGACTTTCAGAGGAATGTCCCAGGGTTATTGCCATCAAGGATTCCTCCGGTGACCTGCCGCACATGATGCGCATGATCAGTAAGGTTCGCCCCAATCGGCCTGAATTCAGTTTTCTTACTGGCTGGGACCCCGCCTTGATGGCCATGATGCTCATCGGCTGTGATGGGGGTACCAATGCAACCAGCGGCGTAGTTCCGGAAATTACCCGTAAGCTGTATGACCTGACACGCGCTCAACGGTTGGATGAAGCCTGCGATCTGCAGTACCGCTTGCTGGCGTTGTTCGATGCCATGATCTACTCTTCCGAATTCCCCGAAGGCTTTCGAGCCGCCCTGCAACTGCGCGGCATCCAGACCGGTCGTGGCCGACAACCTCAATCCCTGCTGCAACAATCAGAACTCGAAACACTCAGCCAACAACTGCAATGCCTGCTGGCTTCCGAAGGATTCACCTCCGAACCAGCCGACGGATGCCATGACGCCTCCTCAGCCGATCCTCAGCAAATTGCTCGTATCGTGCAAGGCGTTCTCGGTGAATTGCAACGACGTGGAATTGCCTGAACCGTCGCAGCTCTCTGCAATCGTCAAGAAAAGAGGCACCGGGTACCGTTCACCCCGTTGACGATACCCGGTGCGCTTGCCATTCAGTGGTGTCCTGCCTGGCTAAAGACTCTCTGAACCCACGCTAAGGCGTAAGGTAACGTACGAAATTCCTTAACGGCTGCCCCGGTACGTAAACCTTGGGCTGGCCTAACAAACCCTGTCCCACCTGGTAATCCTGGGGGACTGAACCGAGTGACATAATCGGACGATAGCGGGCAACCGAACCATACCCGTAGCTACTGGTATTGCGACGAGAGTATGCATCGGCCGGGATGGCCGACAACCCACCGCAGGGAACACAATTTCCCGAATGCCCGTTGGACTGTGTCAACGGACTACCTAGTCGTGGAACCTGGTTCGCCGCACTAATCGGTTGCCAGTAAACTGTCGGTTGCAGCATCGCTGAAGATTGCTGTACCACAGGTTGCCATGGCGTCGCCGCTGATGTTGTCATGGGAACACCCGTTGGCCGTATGGCTTGCCAGTAACCCATGGGCTGAATCATCGATGAAGCCCCTGAAACAGACGCCGGCATCATCATCGGTGCCGTAGCTGTGCCAGCCAACGGATGCGTCATCTGACGACTGGAAATCAACTGCATCGCTGGCATCGCCGGTCGTGAAACTGGCTGCCAACCGATCGCCGGCTGAACCACTCCCGCTCGACTGGGTACTGAATAAACTGTCACCGGCGTCGCCGGTGCCGCCGAAAGCGTCACCGGTACCCGCTGCCAAATCAGCGTTTCAGTCGTCGGTACCTGAGCGTACCCGTAGCCCGCCATTAGTAACCATCCATAGAACACACTGTAAGCTACTGCTCGTTTCATTTTCCTGATCCTTTCCTAGAGGAGTTGCTGCAGATCAAGCAGCCCGCAGGAAAAGGTATGCAACCGCTGTGCCAGAAACTTCCGCCGCCTCCAGAAAAGGTCGGGAAACCACCCTCCGTACCAACCAGTAATTACCCCGATTTCCCGGAAATTGGCGACTCAAACCGGAATGGTTGGAGTGCTAGCAAAGAAGCTTCGAAATCGCCGAATTGGCCAGACACACCCCCTCTGGTGGAAGCCGGCAGCGCCTGTAATCCTTACAATTCTGACCCCAGAAAGCAGATCTTAGCCGGCCTCCGCTTGCGGAGACTCCGCCTCTCCCTGCAATGGCTCGCCAGCGACGGCAGGAAATCGTAGCGTAAAGGTAGTCCCGCCAGTTTCGGTCGAGTGAACTTCCACCTGGCCACCATGTTCAGTCACGATTCGCCAGCACTTGGACAGCCCAAAGCCTAGGCCACGACCTGCTTCCCTCCCTGAGTAAAAAGGATCAAACAGATGGGCCCGCACCTGGTCAGAAATCCCTGGCCCATTATCTTTCACGGAAATCGTGGCTCCCAACAGGGCCGACTCGACACCCGGCAGATGGACACGACCACCGGCTTCGTCTGCTGGTTCGGCCAGGCGTAGAGGAGGGATCGGTTCAGCAGAAACATCAATTTCTCCCCCCATGCTGACCGATTCGAGTGCATTGCGGCATAGTGCCTTGAGTGCTTCTGCTAACTGAATTTCGTCCACTGAAATCACGATCGGTGTCTGCGGGTCACGGCAACGCAAAGCAGTACCCTGTCGCTGCGCGTCATCGGCTAATTCCGCCATCACATTGCTAACCATGACTCGCAAGTCAACCGGTGTCCGATTCATCTGCGGAGGTTTTGCGAACAGCATCATGTCGGAGATGATCTCATGAGCTCGAAAAGCCTGGCTGTTGATAGTCGCCAGCATGCGCTGCCGTTCCGGATCCGATTCGTCTCGCAATAATGTCTGCGCACGACTGGAAATATTGGCCAGGGGATTGTTAATCTCGTGACTGGCACCGTAAGCCAGTTCCTTGAGAGCTGCCAGCTTCTCCTGTTCCAGTAATTCGACAAACTGACTTTCCAGCTGATCGAGACGTGCCAGGCGATCGAGAACCTCAACCGCTTCGCTACTGGAAACAGCCAGGTCGATTTGGCATCGCACGTAATCCAAATGTTCTTGCAAGGTCTCTTCCGAAAAACTCGCCAGTCCTTGCTCAGCGGACACCGCTAACGTTTCGGCTGCCTCTGCTGTCGGTGACAAGAGCTGGTCCGTGAGCTGCTTCGCCTGCTGCAGGCATTGCTGAAAATCGTCTAACCGAGGCGCCAAATCACCTGTCTGAGGTGATAACCGGCTGGAAAAATCGCGCACCGCGGTCAAAACGGCCGAATCCTCTTGCTCGCAGCAATCCTCGGCCCAACAAACACTCTGCTGTAAGAGTGCCGTCCAGTAGCCACAGTCTGCAGTCGACGACGGCAGCTCTGATTCACTATCAGACGCCTTCATCAAGTCACGGGTCAGACGAGCAGCCAGAACAGATTCCCTTAAACGATGCTGCCAAAGTAACTCCCCGTCAGCGGGCCGGGAGCTGGCAAAGGTCCTTGCCTGTCCCTCGGGCCAGGCGAGTTGTGTCGACCACTGGGCAGCTAGCCAACTGGCAGCGTCAGCCACCGAAACCAACGAACCGTGGCAAGTTGATTCAGCACGGAGAGCAGACCACAAGGCCAACACCGGATCGTTGGCAATCGTGTCCGTGAGCAATTCGAGTTGCCGATCACCGGGATCTGTCAGCAGCGCCGTCAGCAACCGTCGGGCCGTAAATCCAAACAACGGCAACTGAGCGGGGTGGCGAGCATCCCATGAAGGAAGACATTGCATAATCGGCGCTCCGCGCCCTGTGCAAGTGGCCCAGGAGAAAAACAGATAGCAAGTAGTTACCAGCCTCGCTACAAAAAAACGCGCACCTTGCCCCAGTGCGCGCCTTACTCTGGCTAATACAACCTGCCTGCCATCCTTGACAAACAAATCGAAAGCTGAAGGGGATCGTAAATCAAACCGTTACTAACCAGCTGCAATGCGCTCGATGTCCAGTAATTCGCATGCCCGTTCCAGCAGTTTATCGACCGTGAATGGCTTGTGCATGAAGTCATCAGCACCGACAGCTCGCAGGTCAGCAATCTTGTCCTGCTCTACCATGCCGGAAATACAAATAATCTTCACCGATTCAAGGCTTTTATCACTGCGGACCCGCTGGCAAACCTCTTTGCCGTTGATATCCGGAAGCATGACATCCAAAACCACCAAGTCAGGCCGAAATTCCTTGACCAGCATCCCCGCACCAAACCCGTTGTTGGCAGTTCGTGTTTCGAAGCGACCATCCCGCTCAAACACGTCAACAAGCAACTCTACCAGTTCCTCGTCGTCATCGACGACCAGTATCTTGCGCTTGCCACTCTCCAAGGCATCGGTGGGAATCCCATTGTCCTTCATGAAAGAAAACAGCTGCTCCCGCGGAATTCGACGAAATCGACTGCCAGGAACACGAAACCCCTTTAGTGAACCATTGTCAAAACAGCGAATAATCGTCTGTTGGCTGACCTTGCAAATCTTGGCAGCTTCGCCCGTTGTAAAAACAGTTTTTGCAGACATGGCTGGTGACCATCCTTCCTCGTCATCAGTGAAATCAGCAAACCGACTCAACCGTCCGGTAATTCTCCGAACCTGTCAAACGGTACGATGGAAACCCACCGTAACCCTGCTGATCTTGAACTCCCTTGTTACATAGAACTCCACGACGCATCTAAACCGCACACTTTCCTAGTCCCGTGTAGACGGCAGGCTTCTCCGTACTTCCCCGGATTGCCAGTTTTTCCAATCGCCCCAGATTATACAGATCCCGATGGTTACGTCAATACAGAAACAAACTGAGCTAAAACAGCCCCCTCAGCCAGCTGCCCGAGGTGGAAATGAGCCTCATCACAGATCCCGGCCAGCCCATCAACCGGTTTGCTCGCGTTTCAACTAGAGTCCCCAGATTCCACCTTCTGCGGTCCGGACTCGATGTGGACCAGTAGCAAGGCCAGGTCGGCGGGCGTAATGCCACTGATACGCCCCGCTTGCGCCAAACTGACCGGTCGAATCTGAGTCAACTTCTCGCGGGCTTCGTGCCGTAAATGACTCACCCGACTGTAGTCAAAATAGTCCGGAATGCGCTTTTCAGCCAGGCGACGCTGTCGCTGAATCTGTTGTTCCTGCCGCGCCACGTAACCGGAATATTTCACGTCAAAAACAACCTGTTCTGCGATTCTCGGATCCACCTCACTCCAATGGGGAACCTGCTCCACGATTTGCTGCCAGCCGATATCGGGCCGTTTCAGGTACTTACTTAATAGCTCCTGGCCAAACCGTTGTTGGTCCAAGACTTGTTTGATCTCCGTAATGGCAGCTTCCTTCTGCTCAACCAGGCGGGCCCGAGAAGCGTCCACGAGTCCTTTTTCCGCTGCTCGAGGCGTCAGGCGGCGGTCGGCATTGTCCTGTCTCAGCAGTAATCGATACTCTGCTCGACTGGTAAACATCCGGTAGGGTTCATCCACCCCGGTCGTTACCAGGTCATCGATCAGAACGCCGATGTAAGCTTCATCACGCTGCAAAATGAGCGGTTCTTGCTGGTGTTGTGCAAGTGCGGCATTGGCACCGGCAATCAGGCCCTGGGCCCCAGCCTCTTCGTAACCGGTTGTCCCGTTAATCTGGCCAGCAAAATAGAGTCCGCCCACTCGCTCCGTCTCGAGCGTAACTTTTAGTTGGTCCGGCGGACAGTAATCATATTCAACAGCGTAGCCATACCGCATAATCTGTGCTTTTTCGAGCCCCGGAATCAGCCGAAACATGGCGTCTTGCACATCGCGCGGCAAACTTGTTGAGATTCCGTTCACATAAACTTCCTGGGTCAATCGTCCTTCCGGTTCCAAGAACAACTGGTGTTGCGATTTATCAGCAAACCATACCACCTTGTCTTCAATCGATGGGCAATAGCGGGGACCACTGCTGTTGATCTGCCCACTGTAAAGAGGAGCCCTCGAAAGGTTCGCCTGGATCAACTCGTGAACCTGCTGATTGGTGTAGGTAATCCAGCAGGACATCTGCTCCACGTCCAAGCGATCCGTTAGAAACGAAAACGGCTGGGGATTGTCGTCTCCCGGTTGTTCCTCGGTTTGACTGAAATCAATCGTGCGACCATTGATGCGTGGAGGCGTTCCCGTCTTGAATCGCGCCAGTTGAAAACCGAGTCGCGTTAGGCAATCACTGATTCCTCCCGTCGTCCCTTCACCGGCCCGGCCACCGGGAGTCTTCACTTCACCCGTATGCATAAGCGCCTGTAAGAAGGTACCGGTCGTCAACACCACCGCCCTGGCTCGATAGACGATGTCTCCGCGTACACGCACTCCACAAATGCAAGTTCGCTGGCCCACGGATTCCACCAGGATGTCCTCGACGACCTCTTGTCGCAAGGCAAGCCCCGGCTGCTGCTCGACAAAATTCTTGACCGTCTGCTGGTACGCTTTCTTGTCAGCCTGGGCACGCGGGCTGTGCATGGCCGGACCCTTACGACGATTGAGCATGCGGAACTGGATCCCCGAAGCATCAATCGCTCGTCCCATGACACCGCCCAGGGCGTCAATCTCGCGCACAATTTGCCCTTTCGCGACACCTCCAATGGCCGGATTGCAGCTCATTTGAGCCACCGTGTCGAGATTGGTCGTCAACAAACCAACCCGCACCCCTAACCTCGCTGCTGCTAAAGCAGCCTCGGTCCCTGCGTGGCCCGCACCGATCACCAGCACATCGAATTCGTTATGTTCACCAGCCATGGTCTCCATCATATAACCAGACACGCTCTCTAAGCAAACGCCCTTGGTCCTCGACGTTACCCCCCCGTTGTTGAGTCGGGCGGTAAGTCCGGTGCCGAACCAGCTGCCGGTTCAACGGTCGAATCCGTCGCTGGATCCACAGGCGATTCAGCAGCTGGGTCCGTCGCTGGGTCCAGAGGCGGCTCAGCGGGCGGTGCGGGAGGCGGTGCGGCTGCCAGCAGGGCAGCCAGGATTTCCTGGAACACTTCGGCAGAACGTGCAAACCAGTCGACGGTCAGTACACGATGGGTGCGCCAGCCAAAGGCTCGCAAGAGTCGGGGCCTCATCAAATCTCGTTCCAACACATCGGACTGTTGATAATGGGCCTCACCATCGATAAGAATGCCCAGCCGATAAATGGAATCGTCTTTCTTGTAGACTCCCAGGTCACACTGGAACTCAGAATGCCCAATGGAGTGATCCACTTCGTATCCATGTTCTTTTAGTTTATCAGCCAGTTGTTCCCGAACGACCTCTGGCGCTGCTGTTTCTTCCGGTTCTTCCAGGTCACGCCAGCGGGCCAATTCTCGCAGGACATTCTGCACGGCCGGAATATTTCCTTCCGAGACCGCCGATGCATACCTGATATAATTCTTCAGGCAATTCGCACCGTGGTTATAGTCATTGGTAATATCGTAATCACGAATCGAACTGACCAGTGCCATGTGATGCTTGGCCCGTGAAAAAGCCACGTTCAATCTCTTTTCCCCACCACTCTTATTGATGGGGCCAAAATTCATGAACATGCGGCCTTCTTCGTTGTAGCCGTAACAGACACTCATGATCACCAGGTCACGTTCATCGCCCTGGATATTTTCGAGGTTCTTCACGAGCAATCCCACGAACTCTCCATCTTCTTCCCGTTCATACTCAGTTTCCAGGGCTTCCATGAAATCTGCGTCATCTTGAGCCAATCGCTGCAGGGCCATCTCGATTTCGTTCTGCTGCGCTTCCGAGAAGGCTACGATTCCAATACTAACCTTCCGTGGCTGCTTCAACAGGCTGCGGACTAGTTGAGCGATGTACTCGGCTTCTGCACGATTACGCCTCTTGAGATAGACCCCATGTTCCATGTAATGAAAACTAATGGGACGATCCAGGACTTCATCAACATGGTTCTGGGCATCTTCCGCTTGCTGGGCCAGCAGTGCGGGGCGATCGAAAACCGTCAGTTCTTCTTCTGGAATCGTTAACAAGCGCCCCTGGTAGAAGGCCCAGTTTGAGAAGCTAATCAACAGCTCATTACGACTGCGATAATGCCAGCCCAGCATCGTGGAGGGCAAGTTCTTGGCCGAATGATTCAAGAAACTGTTACTGTCGATATCGTATGGCTGGTCTTCCAATTCGGTGCCATCGGCAGCTTCATCTCCATCATCATGACGGTTGGCCGAAAAGAAATTTGTTGGTGGCAATTGCATTTCATCGCCGACAACAATGACCTGGGGTGCCCGGTAAATTGAAGGGACTGCTTCTTCCAGTGTAATTTGACTTGCTTCATCAAAAATGACGACATCAAACTGCTTTGGATTCAAGGGGAGCGTATCGGAGACACTCAACGGACTCATCAGCCAGATCGGCTTCAGGTCCTTGACCACGAGCCCGGAATCCTCGGCCACCAGGTCACGAATCGCTTTGTAGCGCATTTGTTTCCCAAATTCATGTTCCAGTTCTTTGCGACCTTTATCGTATTTCTTCTTGAAGGTTTTCTCATCCGCGGTCAATTCCGAAAGTGGGAAGGACGTTTTTTCCAGCTGCTCTAAGAAATTAATCCGTGCATTTTCCTGGACCACAGCGGCATTACTGCCCAGCCACTCATCATACGCTTCGCCCAGCTCATCGACGTATCGCTGCACGATACTGCCAGTGAAACGACCGACGTGACGGTGGGACTGCAGCCGACGTTGCACACTGCGTCCCACGATCGCCCCTTCCATCTGTTCCATCGAGAGGGATACCTTCCGCAGCACCTCGATCACTTCCGGCGGTAAACTGGCCAACTCCGCCAGGGGCACCAGGAACGAATGCAGGTCATCCAGGCTGGACAAAATCGCTTCCACTTCCTTTTGCGTTTGCGAAAGGGATTGATCATGGTAACCCTGCAACATGGAGCCCAGGCGGGCCACCAGGGGATCCCATTCGTTGCGCAATTCCAACAGGCTGGTGACGGTCGCCTGCGGGTCATCCAGACGCAGGATCACTGACAGGAATGTCTGACCGGTCGCTGACAATCCGCCCGACTGATTCTGTGTCTGTTCAATCTGCTCAACGATTTCAGCTAATTCACCCGTCAGTGCAAATCGTTGCAGTAGTTCCTCTTCGGCCGCAGCCACTTCGTCCTGGCGCTGATACTCCTGGGCCAGTGTTTCCAGGATCTGGGTCCGGGTAGGTCTGAGCAAGTGCTTCGTGTAATCATAATTCTCGATCAGCAGGCTTCTCAATCGCCACCAGCCCGGTTGGAAAACGCGTGTCCATTTACCCTCGTATCCCGCGGCCCGCTGCAAGGCCACTGGCAGTTCTCCAGGCGGCAGTTTTTTTCGCCAGAAAGTAGTTTTCTCCTGCTGCTCAACCAGGGTCTTGCGGACCTCTGCCAGCTTATCCAGGCCCTGCTGAAACTCGATCGCTTGCGGATCCTCCGGATCCAGAAGTCGCAGCAAGTTTTGCCGGACGAACGGCTCCAGTCCCTTCGCCCGCTCAATCGACTCGGACAGCGTCGACACGGTATCCCAATATTGACCAGGCAATTGGCTTCGTTGCAGACCTTCGCGAACCTGCTGAAACAAATCTGCACATGGTTCCAGCGCTTCGGCAATCTGCTGCAAAGGCCGATCGACATTTGCCAGGTGCGGATTCAGCAATCGACAGGGGTGGTCAGCAAAAACACCTGGCAGATCCATCTCGTGCCAGGTCCGATCAAAGCGCTCCACCGCCGTTCGGTTTGCTTGCCAGAGATCGTAGTCGGGCAACTGTTCCTGTTGCAAGGCAGTCAATTCTGGTAATTCCTTCTTCATGGCAATGGCCCGTTGCAGGATATCCATGAGAGGAACTTCAGCCCCCCCCGCAGCACCGGTCATCATGCGATCAAACTCTTGCAGCGGCGTTAAGGCAGCATTAATTTTCTTGAGCAGTTTCTCGCGGGTACGTTCATGTTTGCCGATCGATGAACCGGCTTGAAGAAATGACTCATAAGTGGTCTTCAAATCCATCACAAACGACTTCTTGTCGGCCTGGCTGTCATGGATCAACGAACACAAGTGGCCTAGCCCCTGCTGTTTGAGCCGCAAGTAAACGACATCAATGGCCGCTCGTTTTTCACAGACAAACAGCACGCGTTTACCACGGACCACGAAATCAGCAATCAGATTGGTAATCGTTTGCGATTTCCCTGTCCCTGGAGGACCCTGGATGATGTAGCTCTTGCCGCCGCGGGCCGCCGCGATGGCTGTCATCTGCGTGGGATCGCAGGGGACCACCTGGTAACGGTCTTTGAGTTCCAGTTCTTCATCCGGGGCCTGCGCTGAACGGGGAACCAGGGAGAAGGTGGCATCAAACGGTGCATGATCCTCGTCTGACTCGAGCAGGATCTCATAGTCGCGGACCAACGACATCTTACGGTAACGAAAATTGCCCAGCGTGACCCGGCAGAGATCGAACTGCCAATGGTAAGGACTCTCCAGTCTCATATCATGAGTTCGCATTCGCGTTTGGGGGACCGAACAGGCGGAAGCCTGCTGGGCTTCTTCTCCGGTCCCCTCCGCCCTGGTCTCTGCCACCGCTTCTTCCGCAGCAGCTGCGGGCAAATCAGTCTCTTCGCCGTCGCTCTCTACCGGTTCGGGAGCTTCCACTTCACGGGGCGTCAACCAATCAGGCATCACCCGCCCATGGAACAACTTCAGTCCCAGCGGCTGGAAATTCACCGGGTCATAACTGTAAGCAAAATCATGGTAGTTCCGGACACCCCGTCCCGCGCTGTGGGCCCGCCGCCGATAACTTTCCAGTGATTGTTGTGCCTTGGCATGGATCACTTCAATTTGCGGACGATCAATTTTCTCCAGGGTGATCCCCGGTTCCGTCGAGTGGATTGCCTTCTCCAGAAAGTCGTAGAACGCATCCAGGTCGGTTTCCAAGAGGTCGAGAGTGGCGGGCAATTTGATCCCGTACAACTGCTGAAACTGGTAACGTAAAACCGGATTCACTTCGACTTCCGACGAGAGAGCCTGCAAGCTGTAACTATCCTGGATCCCTTTTTTTCGCACGAGCTTAACCGGCACCAGGATGAGGGGCGAAAGGAACCGTTGCTTGGCATTGTCCTTCAAATCGGTCCAGTTCAGGAAACAGGTGACCAGCCGCAGCTGGGAAAACCCATACTCCGCTTCATCGCGGCGAACGTCCTTGCGAATACGATCCAGAATCACCGGCAAATAGAGCGCTTCTGAAAAATTCAAATGCCGGTTGAGTGAAAAGGGTTTCTCCGAAACGATCAATTTCTGCAAGCGATCGTCCGACGTAAACAGTTGCTTGGCGCGTATTTTAGAAACATCGTGCGTGAGTGGCACAGACGCCAGGGTAAGATCGACGTTCTGCATCGTTTCACGGAAGTTGAGCAACCGGTTACGACGGCTGATTTCGAACAGACGTTTCTGCAACTTGGCCATCACGATCTGGCGCTTACTCACCAGATCCTCACTCCCAAAACCCTTTACCTGGGCCAGGTCAAACTCAAAATCAACTTCCGCGTAGCGAAAATTCTCGAGGCTGTTGAGTAACGTCGTCAAATCCTGCACCCGCTCGGCCCGATCCAACTCCGTCATCCGATGAATGGCCCGCGCCACCACCGGGTGCAGCTGGGGCCACTTAGTTCCGCCGCCACTACCATCGGTCGTAGGAGTCATTCTTTCGGCATTGAGTGCGAACAAGTTGTCTCGGTGCTCAACAAAAGCCTCCAGGTCCGCCGGGTTGGAAAAATCGAGTCCACAAGCCAGGCTCGCCAGTATCATCCCCAGGCTAAAGACGTCCGTCAAAGGATCATGGTGGTCCAGTTCATGTTCCCAGCAAACATAGTTCGGCAGGAACACGGGGCCCGCAATCTCCTGGCCCACTTCACCGATCGGCAGTTTTTCTTGCTCCACTTCGGCGCAGCTCTTGGCCGAGCCATCCTCCTCGTACTTGCCCACCACGTCCAGCGGTGCCCTTAATTCTGCCAGCTGCGACTCCACCGTGGACAACTTCATCTTGATATCGCTACAGGCATCCTGCTCAAACCAAATCTCGCTCCCTTCCACATGCAGTTGGTCCAGGCCTCGCAAGGGTGCCACGCGTCCCTGCGCATGGGCGGCAATCACATCACGAACCAGTGGCAGGAAACTGACCAGCGTGTCTTCCGTGGAAAACCCCTGCTGCTCGAGTCGACTCGATAGAAAATTATAGAAGTCGGACATGATTCACCACTACCCTCTGTCTGCGGCTGCCAGGATCTGGTCACGTTCCCGAATAATCTCGGCAAATTGCATCTTCCTTAAACGCAACTCCCGCTGGGCAATCTCTCGAAACCGCTCGGTTATCTCCAGGCGATCCGTCCATCGCAAAGCGAGTGCCAGCGGCGCTTCCTTCAAATCACGATCAGCCGAAGCAAAGTCCAGCAGCATGAAGCAAAAATAATCTTGCCAGGCCTCCGGGTATTGCTGGACCATGGTTACCAGGTGCTCGATCTGGAAATCGCTGCCGGTCACCAGCTCATCCTCACGTAAATTCGGGAAATAAGACCGGGCGTAGGAGATAATCGCCGGCGTCTGCATCCAGGCAGGCTCCAACAAGCAACAAATAAGTTGTCGGGTCAGGTCCATTAACTGGAGTTGCTGCAACAGATCCAGATCGTTAATAGTCTGGCTCGCGGTCACCTGGGATTCAATTTCCGTGATCTTCCAATCCGGCTCCTTGACCGATCGGTGCAACGCCGCAATTCTCAACAACAAGCCCCGTTGAGATGGAGACATTGTTTGGGGATCAGCAGTCTCCCACAAAGACTGAGCCTGTGACAACAGACTTGCCGCATCAAGTGACTTGTCAATCGTCGCCGGTAACGGCCGACACTTGACCATCGCCGAAACCAGCGTCTCGGCATTCCCGCAACTGCGCAAGGCAGCCTGGTCCGCCAGTAAATCGGTGCACAACTGGAAACGCTGAAACGTTAATTCGTGGCTGCGAGGAACCTGCTTCTGCTCCACTAACTCTGCTAACAATTGCCTGACCGACAGGTACTCGCCACCCTCCTCCTGCCAAAAGCGCAACCGCGCCAACTCCCCGGCAACCAGTGCCAGGATTTCCTCTTGCGTCAAGGTCTCAAGCACCGGACCGGTAAAGACCAGTCGCGGTTGATCCAGCAGGGGCACCGCTGCCACCTGCAGCTGCGGTTCCGTCGCTGCCAGGTAACAAGCCACCGGGCTGTCCAACTTTGCCGAATTAACGACGTCGTACAGCCAGGGTAAGGCATCGACCAGTTGCAAACGACGAGCCGACTTGCGCAGCTGAAGTTGCATCCTGCTTTCCCGATCACTGGAGACCGCCGGATCATGAAATGCTTTCCAACGCACTTTCTCGTGCTGATGAAAATATTTCAGAACCGCTGCTTGGTACGGGAATTGATCAATTTCCAGAGACATCACCAGGGCCCCACCGCGGCAAAATTAAGTATCAATTTGGAGTGCTCATCATACCCCATTCTGCTCCTAACCCAAACCACGAGAGCCCTACTCTGCAGACCCCACTCGGTTCATGCTATGATCACGAAGATTTAACTGGTAATCGCCGCAATCGAAAAAATCGGAAAATAGCCATGAATCGTTGCTACCCATTAACTGTGGCTCTGTCCCTGGCCTCGACTCTGCTTGTCAGCCAACTCGCGAGGGCAACTGAACAGGCCGGAAAAGTTCGCCCACAGACGATCAAGAAACAGCCAGTCAAGCAGGTGGCCCCGGATCACACCAGGGTCATGATCTTTCGAACGGCCTCCGGTCTTCTGCAACCGGTCCAGTCTACTGCTGACTGGAGTCGCAGACGGGCTGATATTGTCCGTGGCATGGAGTCGACCATGGGGCCCGTACCGGATCCAAAACGCCGCTGTCCACTCAACATCAAGATCCTCGAAGAGACCCGCACCGAGAAATACTTGCGACGCAAGATCACCTACCAAGCCGAGCCGGGTGATCACGTCCCCGCCTATTTACTGATCCCTCATAACCTGCAGAAACCGGCCCGGGCCATGCTTTGCCTGCACCAGACCACCCGCATCGGCAAGGGAGAGCCAGCCGGTCTCGGCGGCAAGCCAGCACTTCATTACGCACACGAACTGGCCGAACGCGGCTACGTCTGCCTGGCTCCTGACTACCCCAGCTTCGGTGACTACCCGTACGACTTCAATCGGGCGGGTGAACCTTACGCCAGTGGCACCATGAAAGCAATCTGGAACAACATCCGCGGAGTCGACCTGCTGCAGGGACTGCCGATGGTCGCCCCTGACCGCATCGGCTGCATCGGACATTCCCTGGGTGGACACAATACCCTCTTCACGGCTGTCTTTGAGCAACGGATTCGGGCTGTCGTAACGAGTTGCGGTTTTACGGCTTTCCATCACTACTACAAGGGCAAGCTGGCTCCCTGGGCTCAAGACAGGTACATGCCGCGCGTCCGTGAAGTTTACGGGAACGATCCAGACCGTATCTCGTTTGACTTTTACGAAATCATTGCTGCCCTGGCACCTCGGGCCGTCTTCATCAACGCACCATTGCATGACGGTAATTTTGAAAACACGGGGGTCCGCAAAGTAGTCGACACGGCCAAGTCAGTCTACAAACTGTTCGACAAGGAATCGTCACTTCAAGCGGTCTATCCCGACTGTGGTCATGACTTCCCGGCGGCCATTCGCCAGCAGGTCTACCGCTGGCTGGACGAACAGTTGAAGTAGCAGTAACTGCCGCTGGAAAGCTCGTTGGTTACCAGTCACGCGGATTCAAAGAACGCGCCTTAATCTCCGGAAAGAGAGCGCAAGCTGCGGACCACGATGCGGCTGCCCTGGATCTCGACCACCTTCACCCCTTCCCCAGCGTCCACGAATTCCCCATCGGTGACGACGTCCACCAGTTGATCTCCCACAGCCATCTTTCCCGAGGGTCGCAAAGGTGATTCGGCTTTACCTTCGTCACCAACACTAATCCCCTCCACCGAAGTGGCCGGCGCCGATCGCGGGTCAACCGTTCCTTCCTCAGCGGCCCCCCCTCTCTCTGCTGTCAAACGGGCAACTCCCAGGGGCAGTGAATCAACTACCGGCGGGGTCAATGCCAGCCGCCGCAAGAACGGTATATCGCCCAGGTAGTAAACCATCGAGACGCCCCCGACCAGGCAAATCGCGGTGGAAATGCTGATCACCATGAACCAGT
>JAYGDG010000768.1:0-1970 GCA_046583015.1 Pirellulaceae bacterium
CAACAACAGAAGACGTGGTTTCATCGATCTTACACTCCTCTTTTTTCAGGCCAGCCGTCAACCGACTCTTCCCGGTTCCCTGTTTCACTCTTCGACGTTGTATTGTCGGCGGAGCCGGGTTAACTCCTTCTTCAAACCAGCAACTCTTTGGGCGTATTCTGAATCATCGTAGCGACTCTTCATTTCCATCGGGTCATTCTTTAAATCGAAGAACTCCCAGGTGTCGAGCTTCTCGTCCGGAAACCGAATGAGCTTGAAGCGACCGTCAGTTACGCCGTAGTGGATCGGCACGCCGTGGCCGCCAGCTTCGTAGTAGTGGTAGTAGTGTGTTTTGCGCCAGTCCGCCGGAGTCTTGCCGCGCAGCAGCGGTCTGAGCGATCGCCCCTGCATCTCTGCAGGAATCTGAGAGCTTGCGATATCGAGAAACGTCTCGGCGAAGTCGACATTGGAGACCAGCGCGTCGCTGGTGCTGCCGGGCTTGGTGACACCGGGCCAGCGGACTACTAGCGGCGTGTGCAGGCTTTCTTCGTACATCCAGCGTTTGTCAAACCAGCCGTGTTCACCGAGCCAAAAACCCTGGTCAGAGCTGTAAATGACAACCGTGTTCTTGGCCAGGTCCTCCTGGTCAAGGTACTTGAGCATGCGACCGATGTTCTCATCCACCGCTTTTACGCAGCGCAGGTAGTTCTTCATGTACCGCTGGTAGTTCCAGCGTGTGCGCTTCCGACCTTGCAGATTCAGGTTTTTGAATGCCTCGTTACGCGGACGAAAATAGTCGTCAAAGGTTTTGAACTGCTTGGGGGTAAACTTGCTGGAATAGCGGAACATCAATCGGCTGGGACCGATGTGGTCGGCGATCCCCATTTCATGGTTGGCGGGAGCGGCGCTGCGGCCGGAGTAGTTGTCAAAGAGGGTCGGCGGCTCCGGGATTTCAATCTCCTCAAATGCATCGAGATGGCGGAGTGCCGGTTCCCACCTGCCGTGAGGCGCTTTGTGCTGGCACATCAGGAAAAACGGTTTCTTGTTGTCCCGTTGGTCAAGCCATTTCAGGGCCTGGTCGGTGATGATGTCGGTGGTGTAGCCGGTGTGATCAATGTTCTTGCCGTTGGTGATCAGCATGGGGTTATAGTATTGGCCCTGGCCCTTCAATACTTCAAAGTGATCAAACCCGGTGGGTGTCGACTTGAGGTGCCATTTACCGACGATCGCCGTCTGGTAACCGGCCGCCCGGAGCAGCTTGGGCGCGGTTTGCTGTGACCCGTCGAAGCTTCCCTTGTTGGTCCGTTGGCCGTTGAGGTGTGAGTACTTGCCCGTCAGGACCACGGCGCGGGAAGGCCCACAGATGGAATTGGTGACGAGACAGTGCTCGAAGAGCATCCCTTCGCGGGCGATACGATCGAGGTTTGGTGTTGGGGCTATCTTGGCCAGTGGACCGCCATAGGCCGAGAGTGCCTTAAGCGCATGATCATCAGTAAAGATAAAGAGAATGTTGGGCTGCTGCGCAGCATTCACCATGCTCTGGGCAAAAAACAGCTGGGTGAGCAACATGAAAGCGTGCAGCAATTTGTTCACGGGTTGATGTTCCTGTGAGGGAGAAGTTTAGCAGAAGATTGGGATCCGACTCATCGTTCCCCGTAGATGGGCGCTTTCCAGTCCTTGGGCAACCGGCCCTGGGGACGCACACCATGGGCGCTGGCGGAAATGGGATGATCCTTGGGTTGCAGCAGCGGCAGATCATCGGGCAGATGCTTAATGAGCATCTCCTTGAATTCAATCGTCATGGGTGGTCCAACATGGACCTGCATGGCAAGCACGCCATCCAGAGACCTGCCCTGTTCGTCGAAATCGATAAGGTCGGCAGTGGGATGCCCATCGATCCAGTGACGGTGACGGTTCCCTTCCACCAGGATGCGATACTCGTGCCACTGACCGGGAGCGAATTCCTTGACTTCAAACTTTCCGACCACCCA
>JAYGDG010000789.1:0-5229 GCA_046583015.1 Pirellulaceae bacterium
AAGGGAGAGTCGCGCGGATTAACTCCCTACGGACTGGACTTTGCCCCCGATGGCTCGATCTGGTATTCCAAGCTGAACGCCAATCGCATCGGACGGATCGATCCAAAGGCGCCGGACGGAGACATCAAGGAATGGAATCCGCCCTTCCGCGGACCGCGCCGGCATCACGTCGATCAGGATGGCATCGTGTGGGTGCCAGGATTCGGCTCCGGCGTGCTGGGCCGGTTTGATCCGAAAACGGAGAAATGGACGACCTACGCCCTGCCGGACTACGATAATCAGATCCCCTACGCCCTCAACATCGATGCCAGGGGCATCGTCTGGATCTGCGGCACCGGCAATGACACGATCGGACGCTTCGATCCCAAGACCGAGCGGTTGATCGAGATCTCCCTGCCGACGCGGGTCACCTTCACCCGCGAGATCGAGTTTGACGAAGAGGGCAATGTCTGGACCTGCAGTTCCAACGGCCCCACACGGCACAACGAGCGCGGACGGGGATCCTTAATCCGGATAGAACTTCCGAAAGGCGAGCCGGCCGCTGACGAGGGCGTGAAACTGGAACGAATGGTCCTGCCGCATCATCAGGTCGCCTATGTCCGTCCGGTGGCCTGGCACAAATCACCGCACGGGGAGTTGCTCAAGAAGATCGACGCCATGCCGGCGCCGAAAGGCATCCCGGTCAACAAGACGCTCGACAAGCACTTCAAGAAGCGAATGGCGAGCTTCACCGACAAGCAGCGGAAACGATTCAATACTTTGCGCCAAGGCATGGACCTGGTTGATCCCGACATGGAAAACCGCGGCCTGTCGTACCTCAAGATTCTCGAATACATCCATCACAATGAGAAACCGGAAAAATAAACCCGGTTTGGAAAAAAAAGGAGGATTCTTCATCGTGAACTTAAAAAGAATTGCAGGATTACTACTGGTGCTTGCATGCACGACAGTGCATGCCGCGGAGTGGAAACCAGTTGGCGACCGGATCAGAACCCGTTGGGCCAAAGAGGTCACACCCGACAACGCCTGGCGCGAATACCCGCGACCGCAGATGGTACGCGAGCAGTGGCAGAATCTCAATGGCCTCTGGAATTATGCCGTGCGGCAACGCGCCACCCCGGAGAACAACAGCGCGCCAGAAACCTGGAACGGAAAAATTCTGGTTCCTTACTGCATCGAGTCCAGCCTGTCTGGCGTTGGGCGCATCCTCCAGCCGAACGAAGAACTCTGGTACGAAAGAACGTTCGAGGCTTCGAAAACGAACAACCGGCAAGTGCTTCACTTCGAAGCAGTGGATTACCGGTGCGAGGTTTGGATAAACGGCCAGAGCGTGGGTACACACAAGGGCGGCAACACACCGTTCTCGTTCGACATCACCAAGGCAGTAGTCGAAGGTGAAAACACTGTTTTCCTGAAGGTCATCGACGAAACCGCTGACTATCAACTGCGCGGCAAGCAGGTGCGCCGGCCCGGCGGGATTTACTACACCCGTGTCTCGGGTATCTGGCAGACCGTGTGGCTGGAAACCGTGCCGAGAACCTATATCAAGAGCCTCCGGATCGACACGGATGCGGCCAGGGGAACCATCGACGTCAAAGCAGAGATCGACGGTAACATCGACGCGGCGCCGAGCGTGAAGATCAGCGCTTCATTCGAAGGCCGGAAGGTTGGATCGGCATCGGGCTCGATCAAGGGAACCCACTTGACGGTGAAAGACCCCAGACTCTGGTCTCCAGAAAAACCGAACCTGTACGACCTGAAGGTTGAACTGATCATGCGCGGCCAAAGGGTCGATGCGGTCGAGTCCTATGCAGGGATCCGAGGTGTCGGGAAGCAGCAGGACGCCAGCGGAAACTGGCGGTTCACACTGAACGGAAAGGAGATCTTCCACCTCGGCACACTCGACCAGGGATGGTTTCCCGATGGTCTGCTGACCCCCGCTTCAGACCAGGCCATGCGTTTCGACATCGACTATCTGAAAGCCGCGGGATACAACTGCATTCGCAATCACATCAAGGTGCGTCCGCGCCGGTATTACGCGTACTGCGACCGGATCGGCATGATGATCTGGCAGGACCAGGTTTCCGGAACCCCACACCCGAAATGGACTCGGCTACAGCCCAATCCAGAGGACAAAGACTGGCCCGATGAAGCGCACGAACAGTTCATGTATGAACTCAAGGAAATGATCGATTACCTCTACAATGCCCCCAGCATCGTAAGCTGGGTTCCCTTCAACGAAGCCTGGGGACAACACCGAACGCTCAAAGTCGGCAAATGGACCGTGGCATACGATCCATCACGACTGATCAATGTCGCCAGCGGTGGAAACTTCTGGCCGGTAGGCGACGTGGTAGACCACCACAACTACCCGCATCCCGACTTCCCAGTACACGACTCGCGATTCAAGGATTACATCAAAGTCGTGGGAGAATTCGGCGGGCACGGATTCGTCGTGGACAAGAAACACGTGTGGAATCCCGGCGCGAAAAACTGGGGGTATGGCGGACTGCCCAAAACCAAAGAGGAACTGCTCGGCCGCTACCGGGAATCAATCCGGCGGCTGATACAGCTCAAGCGGCAAGGCGTTGCCGGAGGAATTTACACCCAGACCACCGATGTCGAGGCGGAGGTGAACGGTCTGATGACGTATGACCGAGAGGTTCAGAAGTTCCCTGCCAAAGATTTGAAACAACTGCACGAAAAACTCTATGCGGCAAAACTGCCCGGGAAACCAGTCTTGCCCGTCGCAGCCAAAAACAAAGTCCCGTTCGCTACACGACAAGCAAGCCTGCAGCCGACTGGATCAAACCAAGCTTCGGCGACAGCGGGTGGAAACAGGGCGCCGCGGGCTTGGGGTTGCCCGGCACGAAGAACGCCCATATCAAAACGGTATGGAATACGCCCCAGGTCTGGATCCGAACTTCATTCGACTACGACCCGGGTAAAGGCAAGCTGCTGCTCAACAGCTTCTGGGACGAGAACCCCACCATCTACATCAACGGGGTCGTCGCGGCCAAACTGGACGGGTATACCACGCACTACGAACTCAGGGAAATATCGAAAGCCGCGCAGGCATCATTAAAGAAAGGGAAGAACACACTCGCCATTCACTGTCAAAACGCCTTGGGCGGCCAGTACATCGACGTGTCTCTTGTGTATGAATAAAGCGTCCTGGCGATCTTCGATTACCCGCACGACGAGTACCAGGGAGTTCGGTTGAAATGATAAAACCTAAAAACCAGTTAATCATGCCTATACACAAATTCCATGTCCACATCTTGGTCGTTGCCTTAGTTCTGCCGGGCCTGTCAAGCACGTCCTTCGGTGCTCCGCCAAAAACCGGCACCTTCACTGACACGCTTAAATTTAGCAACGGCACAAGCATGACCTTCAAGGCACATGTGCCCATGGAACTGCCGAAAGAAAAAGCACTCGGACTGATCCTGGCATTTCACCCTCATGGCGGCAACGAGAATTCCATGGTCAATTGGCCATCAAAAGCGTTTTTGGAGCGCCAAGGCATATTGGACAACTACGTGATCATCGGTCTTAAGTCGCGAGGACCAGATGGCTACAAAGAACACCTGGGCGATTGGGAAAAAGCCGATCACGCACCAGCATACAACACCTTTCAATGGGCCATAAAAACCTACCCGATCGATCCCAGGCGAGTTCACATCATCGGATGGTCAAGAGGCGGGTTCATGACCACACGTTTTATCTGGGACAACCTGAAACACTTCGCCACCGTGACCGCCTACGCCGGCGCTCATAGCCCAGGCTGGACGAGGACGTCTCTGGGAGGATACCCAAATCAAGACTGGGTAAAACTCAAATGGAAGGATGGTAAAATCAATGGGACTTGGACTGGGAAAGGATTCGAATACCCCATCGACTTCCGTAACAAATCTTTGAGAGCATTTAAGAAAAGAAATGTCGAGCTGTCTGACTCCCTGCCCGAGTTCTATCACGTGCACGGCGACCAAGACTATGTCATCGATGTCAATCTCACACGATCCTTTACACGGGAATTGGGCAAAAAAGGAATCCGTTACATCTATCGCGAATTGGATGGTGTGAACCACGCGGGTGTTTTTCAAGGCAAGCCTGTCAACATGATCGTCCATCACGATGTGTTCAAGTGGATCCATGCCACCCGCAACAAGATCCTCCCTCTAAACAGAACTGAAATGAAAACACTGGTTTATATCAAAGGGAATATCAGCAAGCTCGATCGTCCAAAAGCACTCGGATTCATTAATGAAGCTACCCGTATTGGTGGCGCACAAGCAGGCGAGGCGCTTATGCGTGCATTTGATTCCAGGGATGCCCAGGTTCGACTCGCCGCTGTCACTAGTGCTATGACCACAAGCTATGGCCCTGTTTTCACTGAGAAACTTGGCGAACTTGTTGCAGACAAAGACCCGGCAATTAGTAAAGCAGCTATTCAAGCCCTCGGCCAATATGCAAAATGGCGCCAACTTGATGCTCAGAGAATCCTGAATGAAGCAGCACTCAAGCAATCTATCGACATCAACTCCAGAGGATTGATCATCGCTGAACTCGGGAAGATCGTTGATCTAATGAAGTTGGGCAACATGTATGACGATAGGCAGATCATCCTGACACTCGTCAAGCTTCTGGACGACCCGGAACAGCCGGTTCGTCTCGCAGCGTTTACACGACTCAAGTCTGCAAGCAAAAACAGCTTTGCCTATTCTCCCGATAGCACTGATCGCAAAGAAGGACTTAAAAATTGGAACCGTTGGGCAGCCGAAGCTACAGCCCCGCTGCTTTCCAATGATTTTGCGAGAAAGACCCCGTAATGGTATTTCATTGGAGGCCGCCTCGAGCTACGCGCAAGCGGGAAAAGTAAACAGTGACTGAGCAAATAACATGAAACCCATCCTCACATTTTTATGCTTCCTGTTGCTGACTGCGTTTGCCTCAGCTGAAGTCAAACAGCCCAATGTTGTTTTGATTTTTGCTGATGATATGGGCTATGGCGACGTAACCAGCTACGACCCCAAATCCAGAATTCACACGCCAAATCTCGACCGGCTCGCCAAGGGTGGCATGCGATTCACCGATGCTCATTCCGCCTCCGCTGTCTGTACGCCTTCACGCTATGCCTTGCTGACCGGCCGCTACTCGTGGCGAACCGGGTTGAAGAGTGGCGTTCTCGGTGGCTTCTCACAGCCCCTCATTGAGAAGGGGCGCAGGACC
>JAYGDG010000808.1:0-2984 GCA_046583015.1 Pirellulaceae bacterium
GCAAAGTTGAAATGAGTGGAACTTCTGGGTGGCCAGTTCCGTCCATTCATCGCAAGTTTTTCGTGACATTCTTGAACAGAGGAGAGTTGTGATGAAGAAAAAACCATTTTTTAGTGGACTCGTGCTAACGAGCATCGGCCTGGTCATCTTAGGAGCATCCGTAGCTAACGGCTTGCAACAACAAGCAGCCAGCCCAAAGTTCAGCAAGCTCAAGACGACAGCTGTCAAAGCTGACAAGCAGCAGAAAAAAGCCAATAAGAAGGCCAAGCGGCAGTTACCGCCAGCGGCGCCCATTCCTGCCTTTGCCAAGAAGGGAATCGACTGGCTGGTGGAAGCTCAGCATACCAGTGGCGGTTGGGGAGCCGGCTCCCATGCCAATCAGCGGAACCTGGACCCCTCCAAGGTGAAGCTTGACCCGGCCACGACAGCCTTCTCAGCCATGGCCCTGTTGCGTGCTGGCCACACGCCAACCACCGGAACTTACCGTGATGCCCTTCGCAAGGCAGCCACCTTCCTCATCGAGACCGTGGAACGCTACGAGAAACCGGGGCCGCGCATTACCGACATTACGGGCACCCAGCCCCAGGCAAAACTGGGACCACTGGTCGACACCACGATGACCACCCAGTTCCTGGCTCGGCTGCTTCCCTTGTTACCCAAGAAGGACGCACTTCGCGAGCGAACTGACACTGCCTTAGACAAATGTCTGAAAAAGCTGCAGATGTCTCAGCAACAGAATGGCAGCTGGGTCGCCGGCGGCTGGGCTCCTGTTCTACAATCATCGTTAGGTTGTACTGCCCTGGAGTTGGCACAGGCGGCTGGCAAGAACATCGACCTAAAGAAACTCGATCGTGCCCGCAAGTACCAGCAGGGTAATTTCAACAACAAGACTGGCAAAGCCGACGCAGCTGCCGGAGCCGGCGTCGAATTGTATGCTTTCTCTGGTGCCCAGCGTGCCAGTGCTGGTCAGGCCCGTGCTGCCAGGGACCTTGTCAGAGAGGCCAAGCGCCGTGGAGACCTCAAGCCAGAGGATACAGTCAGTGAAGAGAATCTCCGAAAAATTGGCGTCTCATCCGACAAGGCCAAGAATCTGGCTAACGCCAATGAAGCTGCCAAGGCTCAAGCCAAGCGATTAAACGACGAAACGCTGCTGAGAGGTTTTGGCAACAATGGTGGTGAAGAGTTCCTCAGTTACCTGATGACCAGTGAATCCCTGATCATCACCGGCGGTGATAGCTGGAAACAGTGGAATTCCAAGATGAGCTCACGCCTGTCCAAGATTCAGAATCCCAATGGCAGCTGGAATGGACATCACTGCATTTCCAGTCCCGTTTTTTGTACGGCCGCGGTACTGCAATGCATTACCACCGACCGGGACGCTGCTATTTTGATCCAGGTTGCCGACAAGGCAGCCGATCGGCAGGACACGAAAGATGCTGCCAAGGTCAGCAGCAAGCGTTAAGCGGAGTTTCTGTCTGTCACCTGAAGGAAACGAGTTGCATCCAGGAATCCCCGGCAACGGGGATTCCTGGGCTACTTCTTAAGGAAGCTAACATGTTCAATCCGATTCGAACATCGACACTGCGGAAACTGACCTGCATCCTGCTGCTGGTCTTCACTTGCGGATGCAATGTCCAATCCAACGGGCCGATCATCAATGCCTGCCCGGTCGCCAAGCCGACAGAGGTAAACCACGTTGACCAACTGCAACTAGCAAGAGGACAACTGGCACGGGCAGCCGATTGGCTCTGGAGCCAGCAGGATTCCGATGGTGGCTGGCACAGTGAGCATTACGCTTTACTCAAATCGGGACAAGCCTACACGCCATTTGTCCTGCACACCCTGCTGGATATACCCCCTTCGATTTACCAGGCACCTGCAGGAGGCGTTGCGCGGGCGTTGCAATTTCTGCGCAAACAGATCAACCAGCAAGGCGTCCTGGGCCTGGCCGACCCCGACATTCTTGAATATCCCAACTATGCGACCGCCTATGCATTACGCTGTTTCCTGCAGGCCGGCACAAGCGAAGATCAGCCGCTGATCAAGCAGATGCGAAATTACCTGATCGACCAGCAATACCGGACAGAGCATGGTTTCGGACCGGAACACCTGGCACACGGTGGCTGGGGATTCGGTGGTGTCCTAAAAAATGGTTCTCCCGGTCACATGGACCTGGCCCACACGCGACGAGTGCTGGAAGCTCTCCGGTCCTCCGGTCACATCCCTGAAGACACGACACAACGCGCCGAGGTATTCCTGGCCCTGGTTCAGCGCGACCCCGAGGATCCTCGTAGACAGCCAACACTGCAAGAAGAGGTCCACCGGGCCTGGCTCAATACAATTCGCATCGCCGCGGGAAAAAAATACACGATCCCATTTGATGGCGGATTTTACTTCTCTCCAATCGTGCTCGGTGCCAACAAGGGTCGCGAGAAGCTATCGGTGGCCGGCTCCTATTTCTGCAGTTATGCTTCAGCAACTTGCGACGGCATCCTGTCACTACTGGCAACAGGCGCCGGACGACAAGACACACGGATTAAAGCCGCTGTTGACTGGCTGCAAAAGCACCCGCAGATCCACTACCCGGCGGGAGTCCCCCAAAAACATCCCGAACCGTGGGGGGAAGCGATCCACTTCTACCACTTATCGGTCCGCGGTGAAGTGAGCTCCCGTCTGAATTTACCCGGAAGCTGGCGCACGGACATCGTCCGAGAATTGGCTGCCCGACAATCGATCGATGGCAGCTACCAGAACAAGATGAGCCCGTTGATGAAAGAAGATGATCCTCTACTGGCCACCACGCTGGCAGTCCAGGCGTTGAAACACGTAGCCCGATAAAAAGGACAGGTCACACTTGGTTCAGCGACTCAACTGCGGGTAGACCACTGCCAGGTCAACCTGGTCATCATGCTCTTTCTGCAACGCTTGCAGTCGGCCAAACAACGTCCACATACGGGGCAACTGGCTGGCATCAGCGGCCAGGT
>JAYGDG010000818.1:0-1877 GCA_046583015.1 Pirellulaceae bacterium
CACGGGAGAATCTGCCGAGTTATCGGTGAGCGGACCGCCGGTTTGAAAGATGGCTCGGGCAGATCGCCGATTTACGTCGTCGATACGTGTCAAATTGGGTCAAACCCTTTGCACGCACCCACTTCTAGAGTAACGTACTCATTGCGTTACAGCCTGCTTGCCAACTGTCCGAGAGACCCGTGCCGGATCATTCCTGGCCAAACGGTTAAAGTCAACCTCCCATGAATAGCACTCCGGAAACCCCAGAAGAAAGTGCCGACGCTGACCCGGCAACCCAGACCAAGGCTCCCCCGACGACGATGGGTGGCATCTTCCGGAGCCTGGGTCCCGGTTTGATCATCGCCGGTTCGATTGTTGGTTCTGGCGAATTGATTGCTACCACGGCTACCGGCGCCCAAGCAGGCTTCACCTTACTGTGGCTGATTATCATCGGCTGTGTCATCAAGGTCTTCGTCCAGGTGGAGTTGGGTCGGTACACGATTACGACCGGTATGACGACCATTTCCGGGTTAAACTCACTGCCCGGCCCCAAGATCGGCGGCGGCCATCTGATCGTCTGGTACTGGTTTGTCATGTTTCTTTTTATCATGGGGCAACTGGGAGGCATTGTCGGCGGCGTCGGCCAGGCGCTTTCGATTAGCATTCCTCTCACCGAACGAGGCAGAACGTACAACCTTTATCGGGAAGCCGAGACCCGTTTGACGGTGCTGCGTGCCCAGTGGAGCAGCGATGCCACGGACGCTGCCGCCAAAGCCAAGTTGGCCGACGAACTGGCGGAGATCCACGTGCAAGGGGTCGATAATTACCTCTTACTCCAAGGGACGAACCTTTCTGATGAGCAGCGTAATCGCCTCACGCAAATCAAGGTTCGCATCAACGCGCTGGCAGCCGCGAATGCCGGAACCGGCGAGCACCTCATCTACACCAAGCTATTGCCCAGGAGCGACTTGGGGAGCTGGATTTCAGCTGAAGTGGCAATTGCATCCTCCAAGCAGGCCGACGGTGCTAGTTCGCAGTTGCTGGCCTCTCGCGACCTTGCTAGAAAATCTTTTTACGATGCGGCAGCGGAGTCAGAGATTGATGCCACGGATTTCGCCAACAGCTACGTTGAGGCATTCACGGTTAAGGTGGCTAAGAACCGGACTGATGCTAATGCGTGGACTATTATCATAACGGTGATCACCATTATTCTGCTTGTCCGCGGTCGCTATGGATTTATCCAGACCTTTTCCACGGCCTTGGTCGGCCTCTTCACCCTGGTCACGATCATCAATGTGCTAGGCCTCCAGACTATCGACACGGCGTCTGCCTGGAGCATCACGATGGCCGATTTGCGCGAAGGACTTTCCTTTGGCTTACCCGAGGGAGAAACGATGAAAGCGCTCGCCATAGCCTTGGCGACCTTTGGCATCATCGGAGTAGGAGCCGCAGAGTTGATTGCCTATCCCTACTGGTGCATGGAACATGGTTACGCCCGCTATGCCGGACCGCGTGACGAAAGCGAAGAATGGGCCGAGCGCGCTCGCGGTTGGATGCGTGTCTTGCGCTGGGACGCCTGGTGTTCGATGTTCGTCTATACGTTCGCCACGGTCGCCTTTTACCTGCTGGGGGCAGCAATACTTGGTCGTATTCACCTCGTTCCAGCGGGGGATGAAATGGTGCGCTCTCTCGGCGTGATGTATCGACCTGTCTTCGGGGAAACCGCTGAGATTCTCTTTCTGTTTGGCGCCTTTGCCGTCCTCTATTCAACGTTTTTCGTGGCCACCGCGGGTAACGCTCGCATGGTTTCTGACGTATTTCGTGTCCTGAAGTTCACAGATCCATCGGAGAAGACATATCGGCGCAACGTAAAAATAATGTGCGCCATCTTGCCTGCC
>JAYGDG010000844.1:0-6578 GCA_046583015.1 Pirellulaceae bacterium
ACATCAAATGCCTGTTGCACCTTTGGGTCCACCAGCATCGAGACTGCCGACTGACGAAATCGGTCAAACTTCTCGGTAGCCGCAGCCTGGTCCAACTGGCCGCGCTGGCTGGCTAACACATTGCGTAATCGCAAACGACCGTTCATTCGCGGGCGAAGCATTCCGTGCGGAAGCTGTAAATTCGGTGCCTGGAAGACGCGATCATCTCCCTGACCTCGCTCTTGATGATCAAACTTGTACTCTGGAAATGCCCCGTAGGATGCTTTGTGGAAGGGAGCCGCGTCAATAAACCAGGGATCATATTGTTCCCCCATTTTTCCCGCGAACTGACCGGGAATCACGCGGCCCGTGCTGTGAACCAGTCGATTCGGCAAGACCACGGCCGGAGGCAAGTTGTTTTGGGGTCGAGTCACCGCATTGGCGATCGAGGCAATACATGGCCAGTCCGTCGGTTTCGGCGCACTGCCACTAAAACCTGGCGGCAATTCGGACCGCCCGGTAAGCATGATATGGTGTCCCTGGGAGTGCTCGTTCCAGGGATGCGTTAGCGATCGACAAAGGGCCCAGAGGTTACTGCGCTGGGCCAGCATCGGTAAATGTTCGCAAATTTCGATACCGGGCGTTTTGGTGGCAATCGGCTTGAAATCGCCCCGCACATTCTCTGGCGCGTCCGGCTTCATATCAAAGCTGTCCTGCTGCGCCAGGCCGCCGGAAAGAAAGATATAGATTACCGACTTCGCGCGCGGCTGAGCTTGTCCCACTGCATCGGTCACGGGTGCGGCTCGCAGGGCATTGAGATGATTCATCCCGAGACCCAGGATACTCACCGCCCCGGCTTGAATTGCCGTACGTCGTGAGATTCCCGGATGTAAACAGGAGTTTTTTCTACAGGCCATGGTTTAGTCCTAGGGTTGCCACTGGACCAAGGCAAAACGTGCCACCGTGATAATCTTGGACCATCTTCTCTAGAAGCATCGACACCGCTTGATCCGTTACTGAATACTTTAAGCAACGGACCTTCCGGCAGCAACAGAAATGGAACCGGTTTTTCCGCTGTAAACGAAAAAGGAGGCGAAATTAACGTCAAAACAGACGCTAACGGAAGACAATCGGGCTGTCGTGATAAATGTGGTAAGGACGATCCGCTTCATCCTTCCAGACCGCAGTCTCCGGGATTCCCAGGGCGTTGTAGATGGTAGCTGCCATGTTCTCGGGTCGTTGAGCGTCGCTCGCCGGATAAGCACCGTCCTTGTCAGAAGAACCGACAACACAACCACCGGGCAGACCGCCACCGGCCATCAGCACGCTTTGCACGGCACCCCAATGATCTCGACCTGGCAATTTCTTGTTAATCTTGGGCGTACGTCCCATTTCTCCACACATTACGATCAGGGTTTCATCCAACAAGCCTCGTTCGTCCAGGTCATCCAACAGGGCCGAGAGTCCCTGGTCGGTAGGGGGAAAGAGGCAGTCTTTGAGTAGCGGAAAATTATTGTCGTGCGTGTCCCAGCTTTCGTTATTGCCCAGATTGACCTGGATCAAGTTCACCCCCGCTTCCACCAGTTGCCGGGCCATCAGCAGGGACCAGCCAAACGCATTTTTGCCATAGCGCTGTTGGATCTTGTCATCAACGTTATGAACGTCGAATGCTCGCTGCACTTTAGGTTCGGTTAGCAGCGAGATGGCTGCCTGGCGATTATTATCAAACGATTCCACAGCCGCTGCTGTTTCCAACTGGTTCCGCTGGGCGTCCAGCAGCCCCCGTAGTTTAGCCCGGCTCGTTAAACGTGACCGGTTAATTCCGTCTGGGAGACTTAAATTTGGCGCCTCGAATTTCAATTCCGCATTCTTCTCTCGTCCCCGCACAAAATGAAACTCGTAATCCGGATAGGCACCGTAGGACTTGGCATTAAATGGAGAGGCACTGATAAACCAGGGATCGCGGCGATGGCCCATCTGGCCGCCAAACTGTCCGGGTATCACTCGCCCGGTGCGATGCACAAGCCGCTCGGGCAACGCCACTGCCGGTGGCAAATTGTTGTTCCGCGGCGGCATGACATCTCCCACGATCGAGGCGATCGATGGCCAATCGGTATCCTGCGGTTTGCTGCCATTAAAGCCCAATGGTAACGGCGTGCGCCCCGACAAAAGGACCATATGTCCCTCAGAATGTCCGTTGTACGGAGTTCCCAGCGACCGCACGACACTCCATTTATCGCTCCGTTTCGCCAAACCGGGTAAATGTTCACAAATTTGAAGACCCGGCGTACTGGTTGCAATCGGCTTAAACTCGCCACGAATATCTGCCGGCGCCGAGGGCTTCATATCGAAGCTGTCGTGTTGTGTTAAACCACCGGAAAGAAAAATAAAGATCACCGACTTCGCTGTCCCGGTCGCTGCCTGGCCAGCACTGCCAGCAGCCTGCAGGGCCGTTAGATGGTTCATTCCCAGGCCCAAGATTCCGACCGCACCCGCTTGAATCGAATGGCGACGGGTAAACGTCGGATGGTGGCAAGTTTGCTGATTTTTCGGCATTGGTTCTACCCACGGCTAAAAGGTAGCTTGATAACTGTACTCTAGACGACCGGCTGGCGGGCAGCAACAGAAATTCACCCGTTCCATGCTAGCCGGCAAAATTCTGGGTCCCTCCATCGACACGGATCACCTGCCCACTAACAAAACCGGCTGCCGGTGTACAAAGAAAGCCGACCACCGTGGCCACTTCCTGCGGTCGCCCATATCGTTCCAGCGTCCCTTCCTCAATCAAGCGCTGCTCATCAATTTCGTGAATCCGCAAAAAACGCTCCGTCACGGTCCCTCCCGGGGCGACGCAATTGACGGCGATGTTGTGGGGTCGCAACTGTTCTGCCAGGCAGCGTGTATAGCTATGGACAGCAGCCTTGGCGACGGCATAGATCGACCCCTCGGGGCGTCCGATACAGCCCGCGATACTTCCAATGGTAAGAATACGGCCCGTCTTGCGCTCGATCATCTCCTGGGCAACTTCGCGACAACAGAGAATCGTGCCGATTAGATTCCGATCCAGCACACTCCGCATGTCATCTAACGAGATATTCAAGCAGTCGTCTGCTTCCGGACGCCCACCACGCCCCACTCCTGTCCCGCCAGCTCCAATATCGCCCCCTGCACAACAAACCAGGATATCGATCTTCTGCCACTTCTCACGGATCTCTCCGACAACTCTCGCCACCTCTTTCTCGCCAGTCACATCGCACCAGGTCGCCATTGTCTGCCCGTCATGAGCAGCGGCCACATCGTCAGCCACCTGCTGCATCGATTCCCCTTCGCCAAACGTCTTGGGACTGTCGGCCCGCGTTCCATGGATCGCCACTGCCGCACCCAGTCGACACAACTCATCCGCCATCGCGCGTCCCAGGCCACGCGACGAACCAGTAATCCAGGCCACTTGGCCCGCCAACGGTTTATCAGCAGTCTCGCTCATGATCACAGCACTCCTTCTGGATTGCTCGCAACATTCTAGTTCCACCCGTGGTTGAACCCCAAACCGGGGATCTGGTCAGGCCAGGATCGGGGTGACGACTTGGCCATGGACATCGGTCAAACGGAAGTCGCGACCCTGATACTTGTAAGTCAGTCGTTTATGATCGATACCAAGGAGGTGCAGAATAGTAGCGTGCACATCGTGCACATGAACACCATCCTCGGCAACGTTAACGCTGTAATCGTCGGTACTGCCGTAGGTCAGGCCGCCCTTGATTCCACCACCGGCGAGCCACATGCTAAAGCAACTGGGATGATGATCCCTCCCATAGCGGTCTGCTCGCAGGGCACCCTGAGAGTAAATAGTACGACCAAACTCACCGCCCCAAACCAGGATGGTGTCGTCAAACATCCCGCGCTGCTTAAGATCCTTAATCAGGGCCGCTGATGGTTGATCCGTATCGCGACACTGTCCCCGCATGGCCCCCGGCAGGTTGTTGTGATGATCCCAGCCCTGGTGAAATGTCTGCACGAAGCGAACACCCCGTTCGGCCAGTCGGCGAGCAATCAGGCAATTGAAAGCATACGTACCTGGCTTGGTGACATTCTTGCCATACATATCAAGGACATGTTGTGGTTCATCGGAAAGGTCGAGCAAGTCAGGGATCGACATCTGCATGCGGTAGGCCAGCTCATACTGCGCAATGCGCGTTTCGATTTCGGGATCACCCACTTCGATGGACTTGAGTTTATTGAGCTGCGCCAGTCGATCGAGCATCAGCCGACGGGTTTTTTGCGAGACGCCCTTGGGATTATAAATATCCAGCACCGGGTCTCCCTGATTGCGGAACTTAACACCCTGGTACCGGGAGGGCAGAAACCCGCTCCCCCAAAGCCGGTCGTAGAGCGGTTGGCCGCCTGGTTTCCCAGTGCCACGGGAGGTCATGGCCACGAAAGCTGGCAACTCCTGGCTGACGCTGCCAAGCCCATACCCAAGCCAGGACCCAATGCTTGGTCGCCCTGGAATGATCGATCCGGTCTGCATTAGGGTAGCCGCCGGATCGTGATTAATCGCTTCGGTGTACATGGACCGAACCACGCACAGGTCGTCGGCCACTTCTCCCAGTCTGGGCAACACTTCCGAAAGCCAGGTACCACTCTCCCCGTGCTGTTTGAAGTCAAAAATACTCGGTGCTACGGGAAACTTTAACTGGGCACTGGTCATCGTCGTCTTGCGTTCATCCGGATAGACGCTACGGGGCACGTCCTCTCCAAACTTGGCTCGCAATCCCGGCTTGTAATCGTACAAATCCATTTGTGCCGGGCCGCCCGACTGAAACAAGTAGATGACCCGACTGGCCCTGGCAGGGTAGTGCGGTAACGACGTGAGACCACCAATTTCATTGCGGGGCCGCGCGTTTGGGTCGGCGGCAAACAGTTCCTCGTTTAACAAGGAAGCCAGCCCCAGCGTCCCGAGCCCCGTTGCCATCCGATTCAAAAAGTAGCGACGGCTCTGTTGATTCACGTAAGTGGTAGTCGGGCTATCACTCATGGCTTTGTTACTGCCTCATCCAGGTTAAAAATCGTGGAAGCGACCACGGTCATGGCGGCCAACTTGATGGGCTTGAGTTGCTTAGCAGGTTTCGACTCTCCGACCGCCAAAAGGCTGGCCGCTGATTTGGGCGCCGCAACAAATTGCTGCCGCGCCTCGCGGTACAACTGCATTAGGATCGCCAGCTCTTCTGCCGTTGGTTCGCGTGTTAACACCAGCTGAAAGCCGTAACGAACCTGGCTGGTAGGCGGGCCGTCCGCTTCCTGCAGCATTCGCTCTGCCATCTTACGGGCACTCTCCACGAAGATTCGATTATTGAGCATCGTCAACGCTTGCAGTGGCGTATTGGTTCGATCCGTTCGAGTGATACAGACTTCGCGGGCAGCAGCGTTAAAATTCATCATCGTCGGGGGCGGAATCGTGCGACGCCAGTAGGTATAGAGACTGCGGCGGTAGAGATCCTGGCCCTTCCCCTGCTTATACGTGTTATTTGACATCGCTCGCCAGATCTTGGGGGGCATGTACGGTTTAACCGAAACACCTCCCAGCTTGCTGACTAACAGCCCACTGGCGGCCAGTGCCTGGTCACGCAAGGCAAAGCCGCTTAAACGAAATCGCGGCCCGCGGGCCAGTAACCGGTTTTCAGGATCCCGTTTAAGCAACGCTGCCGTAATATGCGATCGCTGCTGGTAGGTGGCACTTAACACGATCTTCTTGAGCAGCGCCTTGACGTCCCAATGGCTCTCAATAAAATCTCGCGCCAAATAATCGAGCAGCTTGGGATGAGAGGGGAGTTCCCCCTGGATCCCAAAATTCTCGCTGGTCTTGACCAACCCCACTCCAAAGAGCTGTTGCCAAAAACGATTGACGGCAACCCGAGCTGTCAGCGGGTTGTCTGGATGAACCAGCCACTGGGCCAGTTGAAGCCGGTTTTCGGGCCGACCGGCCGACTCGAAACTGATCGCATCGGGAACATTGGGGAGCAGTCGCTGAGCCTTGTCTGGCTGGTTGTACTGGCCCCGTTTCAACAAGTAGGTTTCACGCAAGGTCTGCATTTCGTGCATGATCATAAGTGTTTGCGGGGAACCTGCTTGTGGACGTTTCAAACCGTTGCCCGCCTCCTTTTCCCGGGCCCGACTTAGCTTGACCAGATCCGGAACCAGGAACGCGTTCTGCTGTTTCGTCAGGTTTGGCCAACTGGCAGGAATCTGGACAAAGGGGGGACTGTTCCCATTGTTGGGTCCCACGCCCCATTCCGGCACGTTATTGAAGTAGGCAAACAACTCGTAATAATCCTGTTGGGAAATCGGATCGTACTTGTGGTCATGACAGCGTGCACAACTAACAGTCAAGCCGAGAAAGGCTGTCCCAAAGGTGTCAACCCGATCCACTACGTTCTCGACATGCCATTCCGGCGGGATCGAGCCGTCCTCGGAATTAATGCGGTGGTTGCGACAAAAGCCGGTCGCAATTTGATCGGTCAGCGTCGCCTTCGGCAACATGTCACCAGCCAGTTGCTCGACGATAAACCGCTCGTAGGGCTTGTTCGAGTTAAAGGCCATGA
>JAYGDG010000046.1:0-4952 GCA_046583015.1 Pirellulaceae bacterium
TCATAGAGCAGCTGACCCGGCTGAATCGCTTCGGCCTCGATGGGGAAAATTCGCGTTACGACACCCGTCAAGGGAGCGGTCACTTCGACCCGCGAGCGGCCAGGTCGTTCGACGACCATGGCGGGTACGGCAATCGTTCGCTCGAACGGTTGCAGTTCAACTTTGGCAGTCTGCAGTCCAATGTTTTGGCCTGCCTTCTTGCTTAGCTCCAACGTGGTTGTCTCGTCATGTCCTGCATGAGGATGACCGTGGCCGGATTCTGACTGGCCATCTTCGCTGGGATCGTCCGCCGGTTCTTGGATCGGGGTAATCCATTGTTTGGCCACTGGCAACCAGCGGTCACGGAGCACAAGGCCCAGGATGCTGGCCAGCAAGACCGCGCCAATAATGGAAAGCCAACGTATCTGGAGTTTCGAAAGTCGCATGATAGTTCTCCCTTGAGGAGAAGAAACTGTGGCAAAGGTCTTCGCAAAGAAGACGGTAAATTACGCCGGTTACGGAGACAGGTTTCCGTAAGTCGGACGAACATATAGATTTCCCGCGATCAAAAAGCGGGACCGTCAGCCGCGCAGCATCAAATCAGCAGGATTTGATGGAATAGATGTGTCCGCAGAGGCGGATAGCCACCCGTGTGCCTCGCTTCCATGGCAGTCGCGAGAATTGTCGAGGGAATGTGAGGAGATGAGAATTCAGGAGTAATATCGGATGCGACAAGGTCGTGGGTGAACTGAGAGAGGACATCCGATGATGTTTCGGGCTTGTTGAAGACGCACGGATCTCCACCACAACTGTGACCAGACGGACTCTTGTCCTGCTCGCTCGATTGCTCATCGTCTTTTTGCAATGGACCATCGTTGTCGTGCTGATGGTCACTGCACGGACAGGTTTCTACCCTGATGGCCGGCGAGTCAGCGCCATTCACGTCACAGGTATGCACGTGGTGCAAGCAGCACCCGAACGAAATGTGCATGAATAGCAGCAGGGCCGTCAATTGTGGGATGGGGGTTTGCACGAATAACTCCGGACGTGGACAGTGCTACTACCCAATCATCGGTCGCGGTAGCCAGAGAGTCAATGCTGAGCGGGGGAATTTGCTGTCGATTGTATCGATTGTAGCCGTCTTCAGGGCCTTTCTTGATCGCTGTCTTTCAACAGCAGTCCTTTGATTTCGATGGCTGCTGCCGACAGTTCGCGCACAGCTTCGAGGTGCGACAGGTTCGCCTGGGTGTAAAGTCTCTGGGCGGTTAGCATGTCCAGCGAATTGGCCTCACCGGACTTGTACCCGAGCGTGGTTAGCCTCAGCATCTCCTTTGTCTTGGTGAGAATGCCCTCATCCTTGCCGTATTCTTCGACCTGGTTGCGGGCATTCGCGTACCGTTGAAAGACCAGTTCGAATCGCCGCTGCAGGCCCAGGCCAACCTGGTCGACGGCACGTTCGGCCGCCACCAGTTCCGATTGAGCCTGGTGGATCCCGCCCTGATTCCAGTTGTAGTAAGGAATTGGCCAGCCGAACTGAAGGCCGGTGACCGTATGACCGGTTGCCGTATCGTATTGAACTGAGAGTTGAGTGTTCAGATTCGGAACACCCTCGACATTAGCCCGTTCAATGGCCTGGCGGGCACGTTCGACGTTAGTCTCTGTGGCGGCAATTTCAGGACTTTCAGACAACAGCCGTTCAATCGATTCGTCGCGGTTGATGTTGACCGCGACAGCTTCGTCCAGTTTGCCTTTGACCGTGGTGGGATCGAGTTCTGGGGCGGCCAGTTGGGGATCACCCACCACCATCGCCAGCCGCTTCCAAGTAGTCTCTTTTTGGTTACGCGCATTTTTGAGAAGGATCACGAGTGTCGCCGATTCCGCCTCGGCTCGATACAACTCTGCCTTCCTTAATTCTCCCTTTTGCAGGAGTTCGCTGGTATCACGAACCGCCCGCTTGCTAACTTCGACAAGTTCCCCGGCCAGCACGAGTCTCCGCAACGAAATTAAATAATCAAAGTAGCCCAGTTGAACGTCAGTCATGACGCGCTGCTCTTGAGCGGATAATACCCGGATGGCAGTTTCGATCTCTTGGGCGACGACCGACTGGCTCAATGACAATTTGCCGCCACGAATCGATTCCTGTCCGAAAAAAATACCCTGTTGTCCCGCTGCGCCTTCATTGCCGATTTCGGCGGCCGTGTAGCCAACGACAGGATTAGGTGGCAGACCCGCCTGTAACCACTTGCCGCGCAATGCCTCGATCTCTGCCGATGCGCCGGCAAGTGACGGGTTGTTTGCCAAAGCCAGCTGTTCCAATTCGGCCAACTGCAAGTCACCGTCTGCCTGTTCGGCCGCCTCCGCAAGTTCCGGCGGTTCTACCGCCTCCAACAGTTGTTTGTTTGTGTCGGGATCGTCGAGGTAACCAACCGGATGCACGCCCGGGTCTGTGAAGACCTGACTGGAAACTTCTGGGAAGTCACCGTATGTTCCGCTCTCACCGATGGTCTGTGTCGATCGACAGCCCGCCAACATGCCAAGGATCAAGACGGTGAGGGTGCTAGCAGTTTTCATCGGGGAAAATCTCTGGCAGCGACGTGCTGATAGCACGCTGCCGCTCGACCAGCAGGAATGAACGTCAAGACAAAACGGGACTTTGTCAGTTTATATCGACTATGCGGATTATGCGGCTTGACGAAATGACGAGGTTTTTTGTCCGCCGGTTCGGTAGAACGATCAAGGGAGTGTCCGGGGGCCATCTCCAGGTGGATGCGGTGATTGTCGTTCAGCCTATTGGCGATTTCCTCTACATCACTGCGAGCAAGGATGGCATAACATCGAAAGACAGTTCGCTGTCCTAGGAAAATGAAGGAGTGACTTCATTTTGAGTCATTTGTTGTCACTGTGATAACTATTTTGGCTAACTTGCTGGACTGATTTAGTTAACAATCAAGGTCCAGTTATTTAACCTATCTCTCCAACTGACAGCAGTTTGCACAGTTTCTCCCGAGGTTTCTTCCTTGTCATGGTACGCCGATTGCGGTAATAATGACCAAAGACGATGCCAGCCTGGTGACGTTGCCAGGCTGTTGTCCGACAGTGTCTTTTCAACGGGGAACGCGATCCATGCAAGAAGTGCAAAGACGTTGGCCTAACCTGACGTGTGCTGCGATACTCTTTGTAGGCTTGCTGACAACAGCAGGCCTTTCTCTTTATGCAGACTCCCCCTACGAGCAAGCCGTTGCCACGCCAACCGCGACTAAAGTCTGTAGCGGTGAAAAACTGGGGACAACGATCAACTGGTACCAGGACAAGGCCGAGGCAGCTCGCCTGGCTCGTGAGCAGGGCAAGTTGCTTTTTGTTATGCAGATCTCAGGCAATTTCGCCGAGGAAGAGTTTACGTGAAACAACGCTCAAAAATTCAGGGTGGGTGCCCTGTCAGATCCACGTGTTGGTCAATACGTGGGTGAAAACTTTATTGCCAGCTATCACCAGATTGGTGATTTCGAAGTTGTCAAAGTGAATGGCAAGTTGCAAAAGAACGGTGGCAACGTAGCCAGTTATTTCTGTACGCCCGAGGGACGGGTGATTCATGTGACGGCCAAGCCGATCAATGCTGACCAGTTGCTGCGCGAAGCGACTTGGGCAGTGACAACTTACCGTCAAGTACAGGCCCAGAAGCCGACCACCCTGCTTGCCCAACGACAACTTGTCGAACAAGCTCATCTAAGTTACTTCAATACCAGCAACCTGGACTTTTATGCCAAGGTTAAGGAGCAGTTACCACGGGCACAGCAGAGGTATGAAGACAAGATGCTGGCTGTTTATAACGCTGGCAGACGCTCCAGCTATTCGCGCAAGTCACGGTACAAGGAATCGCCGGTAGTGTTGGCGCGGCGAACAGCTGCCAAAAGCTTGGGAGGGGATCGCGCTCATCAAATCATGCTGGCCCAGCCATTGGCACCATTTCAGGAAGTGTATCGTGAGGTGTTTGAAGAACTGACAAATGAGCGAGTTACCGAGAATCGATATATCGTCTACCAGGCAGCCGAGGGTTTCCAGAAAGCACGGGAAACAGGTAAACCGGTGATGTTTGTCTTGTACGATGGGCACGGAGAGAACAAGGATGAACCGGACAGCCGGACGACGAAACTTTATTCCGCGATGATGCAATTTGACAAGCGCATCACGAGAACGTTTGGCCCGGCTTTGGAGCAACCTAAGTTAGGCCATTACATCAAGATTGCCGTCCCCAAACGACAGCTTGCCGCACTTTCGAACCTGGTCGACTTGCCGGTTTACGAGCTCTCGCAGCAGTCGTCTCCCTTACTATTGATGACGGATTCTTATGGTCAACAGACGGGCATCGTGACTGGAGCAGAATGCTGCGATCAACTCGCCACGCAGCTGTGGCCGTCAGTCCTGAAGGTGAAGCTTGCGGATGCGGAAAACCTGGCTGGCCGGGGGGAACTTACACCAGCCCTCAAGTTACTTCAGCGAGTCAGTAAGATCTCGACCTCCGCGGTAACTCACCAGCGTGCCCAGCAGCTTGGCAACCAGATCAAATTCCAGGTGGCTGAGAAAACATTTGCTAACGCGCTGGCGTGCGAATCTGCTGAACGGCGGAAAATCTACCAGTCCAATGCCCTGCGGAAGTTCAGCGCCCTGCGTCGAACGGCCCAGGACGCGGGCTTGCGACAGCGGTCGGAAGATTACATTGCTCAACTGCAGGGCAACAGTCAGGTGGAGCCGAAAAACACTCTACTGGCTTCCACGCGGAAGTTCAGCGCCCTGAGTCGAACGGCCCAGGACGAGGACTTGCGACAGCGGGCGGAAGATTACATTGCCCAACTGCGGGGCAACAGTCAGGCGGAGCCGAAAAACACTCTGCTGGCTTCCAACAGTGTGAAGCCCTAGTCGCCGCTTGTCGGGAGTGTACTATTTTCTCTCGACCGAGAAGGGAAACCGTTTTGGGA
>JAYGDG010000259.1:0-3114 GCA_046583015.1 Pirellulaceae bacterium
GACCATGATGGACGGCCCGGCATAAAAGAAACTTGTCACATCGACGATCTGTCGGTCTCCGAAAACAACAATTTCCGGGCGCCTTGCCATCGAAAAATGGATCATTTCTGGACCCTTACTGGGCACCACGTGGTAGTAAAAATCTGCCAAGTTCGCCCCCTTGGCCAGCGGACTGTCAGGATTCCGAGCTCGTAAGGCCTGAAAAGCGCCGTTTCGCGTCTCGGCACTTGTCACGTCCAACAAGTTGCTCAACGCGTCCAAGGCACTAACATGATCCATAGCAGACAAGGCTGCCATCGCATGCCATCGAAATGCCGGTTCCGATTCCGCTAATTTCGCTAATACGGGAGCCGCCTCGTCTTCATCAAGATAGGCTAATGCTTCCGCTGCATAAAATCGAACTGGTGGCTCCTGCGATCGAAGTCCGTTCTTTAAGAGGGGGACGCTCTCCGCTCCGATCGCCTCTAGTTGCAAGGCCACTTTGGCAGCCATGTCCGGCTTTAGTAACTGGCGCCCCAAGCGGTCCAGCCGGGCAAGGCGAGTTTCTGGCCGTTCAGAAACCGCAATACTTTGAATCACACGCAGGTAACGAGTTGTATTGTTCCGATACCTTGGATGCACATCCAAGACAATAAAATTATCTCGCTGGGGAGTCGCCAATCCACGCTTCGCACCATGCTGATAACCATGAAACCGGGCATTAATCGCAGCTCCAATACGACTGGAAACCCGTATCGAACTATAGTCGCTTTCCACGGTCAGCCCCAACGAACGCTCGGTGCGAACTTCACCACCTCCCAGTATCAAGGATCGAGTTGTATCAAACTGGTCATCCGTTCCTTTAAACAGAGACAGCAGCAACAATGGACCCCCAGCAAGACTGGCAACATGTCCCGAATGGACCGTATTGTTGACAACAGCCACTTCTCGCAGCCGAGTTCGCATCAACCATCCATGGTAAAGACTTTTCGTCAGGGATTGGGTTGGCAAGTAAACCTCCACGTCAAATCGATCGCCCTTCTTGGCACCTGGTGGAATGAACCCTCGCACCAGAACTAAAGACGTATTGGGAGACGCCAATAATCGATTCGGACTGTCGACCTTGTGGGACTGCATTTCACCAAGCAGCGTCGCACGATGCCCGGAGGCCCCAGGATCACTGCCCGTTCCCAATAGGTTCGTCACTAAACCAATATTCTCAACCTTGAAGTAGTTCATACCCACCGGTCGCGTCAAATCGCCAATCAGGTGAGTCTCAGTTTGTGCCTGATCTTCCGTTTCCGGCACCGGTTCACGCCGTACACCAGACCTCCACAACGATGAAGTACAACCAACTTGAGCCAGCAAATAAGCGGCCAATACCAGACTCATGAATCGAAAACGCATCGCACAACCTTGTTCAACATGGGCCCCAGCAACCTGTGTCTCAACACAGCTGCCAGCGGAATATCTACTAAACCACCACAAATCTCTCCGGACTGCTCCGCAGAAACGATCCAATAACCGTAACTTCAAGCTGCCGAAAAAGATGTGATCGGTGCGGAAAAGTAGTCCTTGAGACCAAAACCGTCAAGATCGGTTCGGCAGCAAGTTGTCCCAAATCGCCTAAATAACCAAGCTGGTCACCAACACTCTTGTACGAAGCCTGATTGACCAGCCGACCCGGGGTCACTCAGGGTGGATCATAGCCACCAGGGTGAAATGGGTGGCAACGGCCGATCCGACAAAGACCGCGCCAAGCCCCTTTCAAGGGGCCATGTTTGCGAATTGCCTGGATGAAATAATTGCTGCAGGAGGGTTCAAAACGACACAGGCGCCCCAGTAAAGGGCTCAACAGAATCTGGTACAAACGTACCGATCCAATCAGCAACATGCTGAGGATGTTCTGGAAGCCTCTGAACAGCCAACTCATTGTTTTTCCTGTTTCTATCGACCAGTACCTGCTCAGCGCGAAAGCACTGGCTTTCTCTAGGTCGCTTCTGAATCTCTGCTATCAGACGCTGTTAGTTTCTTATCCAGTTGGTTCGCTAGTTTACGAAGCGATCCTAAGATAGATCGAAAATCGGGTTTTGCCCCACGTCGCGGACGCACCACGAGGTCCAAATTCTCCGGAAACTCTGTACGAGATGCACGGAATGCTTCGCGAATCAACCGCTTCCAACGGTTGCGCACAATCGCCCCACCGACTTTTCTCGAGACTGATAAGCCAATCCGACTGTGGTTCAGATCATTCCTGCCAGCATGCATCACCAAAACTTCATCCGCGGCATAACAGCCGGTTTGATACACTCGATCAAAATCCGTTTGGTGTCGAATTCGACAAGCTCTACTAAAACCCTGGGTACTCATCATCATGGCAAATCACGATCGGAAGAATCTTAGTCACGATTCCCGGCACGGGATCATGGTATCGACACCGTGATACTGCCCTGGAAACCACACATCTATCTTAACCCTTTATTGCTCCGGAAAGGAATCGGGTTCCTCCTCAGACGGTGCAATCAGTGGCTTCTCTGCCCAGGCATCCTTGAGCGAATCCTTGATTGAGGTTCGGCCGGGCCGATAGAGGGGGCGGTTCATGTACCTGCGAGTCATACGACCTCCCACCCAGGCAATTACGATGATGAATAATCCAAGCAGCAAGAGCCCCACAAATGCTGACAGAACAATCGCTTTGTAAGCAGCATCAACCTCGGGTTCAGTAGTTTTCGCGGCGTCGGACCAGGCCCATGGCAAGGCAAGAAAACTGAACATCGCGAGCTGATTCCCCACTACCATTGAATCTCGGTTCTCAAATTAAGGGGATTTCGTTGCGCGAATTCTTTTAACCACTGCTCACTCTGTTCATCGATTTCATCAGGCACGTGAACTTGCACCGTAACAAACAGATGTCCCTTTCCGGCCTTGGCGTGAATGCCATGGCCCTTCAGGCAGAGGCGTTTTCCGCCAGAGGTTCCCGATGGAATCTCCAACTGGGCTATCCCATGCGGAGTCGGCACATCGATGGTAGCTCCCAAAATCGCCTCCTCAACACCAATGGGCAAATTTAATTCCAGGTCATCTCCGTGGCGTTGGAAGCAAGGATGCTCAGCAATGTGCACCGTAAGCAATAAA
>JAYGDG010000261.1:0-9386 GCA_046583015.1 Pirellulaceae bacterium
GATAACTGGCCAACAGGGATTGAAGATAAGCATCCCGTTCCGTATTCCACTGGTTGCCATTATTAGGATAGCTGTTCACAAACCGGCCAAACAGGTTGGCAATCTGTCCCTGATTAAAACTGAACGTTTCGCCCGCTACCATTTTAAAAACTTGCTGAAGCTCGGCTGGCGATATTTTTCCAAACAGCGGACGGATATCTTCTTCGTTACGGGCCGGAGTTCCCGGATCTTTATCGTCCAGTTCAATGTCATTGACAATTTGATAGGAAAAGAGCTGGTGACCATCGACGGGCATCTTCTCGTACAGCACCCAGCTTGTTTTATCAGCAAAGCCCATATGGATTCGCTGCATTCGCGTAGGAGCATACGTCCAACTCAACGTCACATCGGCGGGCCCGACATTCACCACGCGAAATTCGCCCATGTAGACAACGGGTACTTTCACTGGAGCAGCAGGCGCAGCGGGATCGTCTGGTATCTCTTCTTCGAGATCATCGTCGCCTGCAACAGGCTCTACCTCGTCAGGTGCAAGCGTTTCTTTGAACGCATACAGAACCGTACCAGCACCTTGAATCTGGTTTGGATTCTCAACGGTGCCTAGTTTAATTTCGACTCTTTTCCAATCGGCATTTCCCGTAACGTTCTGGACACTGGCACCTCGCCAGACACGACCTCGATCCATCATCACCCGTGTTAGCTTAGAACGAACATCAAACATGTTGTCTGGAATATCATCAGCCCGCAACTCGTCGGCATCTGCGGCTGGCAGCTGATCGCGAACCCCTCGCGACATCGCCTGGAATTGACGCTTGAGCTCAGCCAGTTGGATTTCTTTCTTGGCCGCCTCTCGTTTCCAAGTCGTGTGGGTAATCTTTGAAACGGCAGCAATCGTGGCCAGGAAAAGGGAAGCAATAAAAACAAAGAACACCATCGTGACATGAAACCAACGCCACGTTTTGGTGCACATTACCGCCAAGAAGACGAAAACGCAAAATAGAAGTGCAGCTGCCCCAATCTCCATCTTCTCACTTCCGTTCGCTCAAATGCCACAAAACAAAGAGACCAATACTATCAAGATCGGTCAAATCCCGCTGCAGTTCCAGTGCTGAAGGAAACAACCCAACCACTTCCCGATGATAAGTTGGGAAGAATGGGGTGTCAAGTTTTATTGCCGCGATTTGTTTGACCTAAGTCGTTTTATTTATTTAACTTCGGACAATAAGACCTGTCACCTGAAACCAGCTCCGACAATCCTGGAAATCCACGTTCCTTTTCAGCCGGATAACCGGTACTATTTGCCTCCCTTCAAGAGCTTCTCACCCCTCACACCTGAGCGGAAATATAAAGCCAATCTCGTGTGGTTTGGCTTTGATGCTATCGCACCTTTGGTCCATTTCCCTAGAAACAACCCCCATGCATCGAGTTTGTTGTTCAGCGCTTGAATTTCTGAGTAGCCTGCCAGCGGTTGTCGCTACATTGCTCTGCTGTCTGCTATTGAATGGCTGCAACCGGGCTTACTATCGCCTGGCTGCTGATCAAGACGCGTACGATCTCATTCAAGAAAAGACCTATGACCCACGCTGGGCATTAGAAGACTTTGGGATCGAAGTTTCTTCTGAGTCACGGATGTTTGATCCGTTCGATCCCGACCATCCACCCATTCCACCAGACGACCCGGAAAGTCATCACTTGATGCACTGGATCGATGGCAAACCCGGTTTTCCCGGCTGGAGTATGAATGGATCCACGGAGCATGTGCAAAACCCTGACTGGATGGAAACGCTACCGCTTGACGAAAACAACCAGCTGCGACTCTCCAGTACAGAAGCATACCGCCTGGCCTTGACGCATGACACGGGATATCAACGAGAACTGGAAACGCTTTACCTGTCTGCACTGGACGTAAGTGCCGAGCGGTTTCGTTTTGATACTCAATTCTTCGGTGGTTACGGAGTGGACTACGAGGCCCGAGGACCAGCTACGTCACCCAGCGGTTCCAGTAGTGTGCTGGATTTAAGCACCCGCAACCTGGCGATGAAACGGGCATTTACCACCGGTGCTGATCTCGTGGTTGGCCTGGCCAACAGCCTGGTCTGGCAATTCAGTGGCCCGAATAACTACTCATCCTCAACCCTCCTGGATTTTAGCCTGGTGCAACCACTTCTGCGGCGGGCTGGCCGCGAGCGCATCATGGAGACGTTAACATTATCGGAACGAACACTGTTGGCTAACGTACGCCAAATGGAACGCTTCCGTCGCGGTTACTACCTGGAATTAATGACAGGTTTTGGAGAGCAACCGGGTCCTACCCGTCGTGGTGGATTCTTCGGCAGTTCCGGACTCGGTGGTTTTACTGGTGTTGGTAGTGGTGGTTTTGGTGGCGTCGGGGGCAGCTCATTCGGAGGTTCCTTTGGTTCCGTGGCTCCGGAAAACGCCAGCGGATATGTCGGGTTGCTGCAAACCCAGTTAAACTTGCGTAACGGCGACGCCAGCCTGGCAGCTTTACGCAGCAGCCTCTCGCAGCTGGAAGCATTTCGTGATGCGGGTCGCATCGATTTTTTCCAGGTGGAACAGTTGCGACAGCGGTTGTACAGTACCATGTCCAGCTTGCTGACGGCCCGACGATCCTACCAGGATGGTCTTGATCGATTTAAATCGAACCTTGGCATACCACCGCAAATCGACCTGGTGGTCGAAGACGACATGCTAAACCACTTCAATTTAATTGACCCCAAGATCGTTCCACTGCAAAACGCCCTTGCACAACTTCAGAAACAAGCCGGTGCCACGATTATCAATTTACTTCCTGCGGGCGAGGGCAATCAGGCGGCGCAAATACAATGGAGTCCTGCTCTGAAGGCCAGTATCACTCAACTGCATCAGCAGTCATTACAGCTAAAACAGTTGCGCGACCAGGCCTTGAAGATCAACATACCCCAGGCAACCGATGATATTCAGCACTTGAAGACCAGGCTCGCCGATCGACACCAGGCAGGAGAACGACTCACCAATCTGTTCCGTGAGCGAGTCATGGCCGGGGACGATTCAGCAGGCCTAGTGGATCTATCTGTATTTAATACTTCCGGTTTGGACAACCTGCCTGCCGCCTTAGCCAAAACACTCAACGACATCAACACGCGAATTACTGACAATAAAACCGTCGATCAGTTGATCAAGGATCTTCAACAACTAATGGACCGTGGCGACCAGTTGCCACCAGCAGGCTTGCAAACCGTACTGGAACAAAAAGTCTTCAGTGTCTTACCAGATCAACTCAATCTCTTGTCGGCCGATCTGTTGGAACTCTCTCTTGTGCAAGCCGAGGCGCGGGCGGAAAGCGTAACGTTAGTGCCGGTCGAAATGGATGCTGAATTTGCCCTGGAAATAGCCCGCGAATATCGACGGGACTGGATGAATGCCAGAGCATCTTTGGTAGATGCCTGGAGACTGGTCGAATTCAATGCGGATAGCCTGGAGAGCAACCTGGATATCGTCTTTAGTGGCGACATTGGTAACGTTGGTGACCACCCGTTTAACCTGAATACGTCTACCGGCAGCCTGCGAGCCGCTTTGCGTTGGGACGCGCCCATTACCCGATTACAGGAACGCAATACATATCGCCAGTCCCTCATAGAATATCAACAATCTCGACGACGATACTACCGTTATGAAGATGCCATAGCCTCGGGTTTAAGAGCAGCCTTGAGACAAGTTCAGCTGAACCAGGTGAACTTCGAGTTACGACGTACGGCCTTGCGGGTGGCCATCAAGCAAGTGCAATCCGCACGTCTGAAATTACAGGAACCTCCTCGACAAAATGCGCTGGGCCAGGCAGGTACTTTCGGCCCCACCACCGCCCAAAATCTCATCTCGTCCCTGGACGCTCTGCGGGCCGCTCAAGATGACATTCTCGGTGTCTGGGTGAATTATGAAGTTCAACGTGCCATGCTTGATCTGAACCTGGGAACCATGGAATTGGATGCTGACGGGATATGGGTGGATCCGGGTCCTATCGGATTGGAATTTGGTTATCCTGCCCTCGAGCAAGAGACGGAACCCAACGATCTGGAAGCAATTCCACCTCCAGAGCCTGAACTTGCTAATCCGCAAGACCCTTAATAGCAGCGTACTTTAGGTGGGTTTTGAGCCTTCACTCAACTGCTGCAAGCAGGCTCTGCTTTTAGAGAAACCTGTTAACGATTGACGGGTTTTATAGTCATAGGCAAGTTGGGCAAGCCCCCTGACAGATACGAGATTACGCTATGATGTGCCACTGACAATCGAGCTCGCAGCAACTAAACTACTTACAGTGGCCAGTGCTGAAACAGGTCAGCAAACCGGGCCATTTCATACCACTATAATTAACGCACCTTTGATCCACACCCCGCATTTCTGTGCAAAAGGATCTTCTGTCATGACGCACGGTTCCTTGACGTCCGCACGACCTTCCACTGTCCTTTATCGACGAACAGGTGGGGCGTTAGTTTTTCTCCTCCTTGCTCTCGTAGTAATCGGCCTGCTGGCTGCTGGTGTGTGGTACATGGTTGCGCAAGCATCCGTGCCCGAGGAAATCCAGATTATTCGATTCAAACTCGTCAAGGCGGACTTTGAGCATGTCGTAACGGAGCAGGGTGAAGTTGAAAGTTCTGCGAAAATCGAAATTCGCTGCGAAGTCGATTCACCAAACCAGGGGGGGACTGAGATCATCTGGGTTATCGAAGAGGGACAATACGTCAAAGGACCCCACCAGGTGGCAACCCTGGGCAATGAAACGGCAGCCTCCCTGGCCAACAAGTATAATCTCATTGACAACAAGTATAATCTCAGTGAAGAGGACTTGCGGATAGCCAATCCTGCACTTGAGGAGAACATTAAGCAGGGTAAGGAAATTACCATCCCCGGGCATTTACTGGTGACCCTCAACAAGAAAGCTCTTCAGGACGCACGGGATAATCAAAACAAGGCTGTCGTATCGGCTCAAAGCTCCGTCACTGCCTCTGAAAACAAATGGACGCAGGCAACCATTAGCCTGGAGGAATACTTAAAGGGAACATTCCTGCAAGAAAAACAGCTTGTGGAAAGTGAGATTTTGGTCGCCAGGGAACAAAACGGACGCGCTAAAGATACAGCCAAGTTCAGTTCCCGCTTAGCGGCCCTCGGTTTCTTAACCGCCGAACAACTCAAGGCTGATCTATTCGCGGTTAAACAGGCAGAGGTTGATCTAGCGTTGGCCTTAAGTCGGATGGATACCCTGGAAAATATTAGCAAGAAGAAAATGGTAGTCGGCTTCCAGAGTGATATCAAGGCGGCCCAGGCAGATGTCGATGCCAAGACGGCGATTCTCGAACAAGAACAATCGAAAATGGATGAAATCGACCTTAATCTGACCAAGTGTGATATCCGAGCGCCATCTGAGGGCCAGGTAATCTATCACAACGTTTACAGTTCTCGAAGTGGTCGCGTGGAATTTGTCGTGGAAGCCGGTTCACGCGCCCGTGAACGACAGACTATTATCGATTTGCCTAACCCCAAGCTCATGCAGGTCAAGGCAAAGATCAACGAAGCTGGTATTCGTTATGTCCAGGTCGAACAGGAGGCCGTGATTAACATCGGTGCCTTGCAAGGACAAGTGATCCGGGGACAGGTGATCAAGGTAAACCAGATTCCGGAACCGAGTTCCGTTTGGGGTTCGCAGGTAAAAGAGTATGGCACCTACATCAAGATCCTTGAACCACCAGAAACCATCCGCTCCGGAATGACCGCAGAAGTCAAGATACTCGTCGAACGGCAAGAACATATTCTCTTGATTCCGGTCCAGGCGCTGTATGAAGTCGCTGGACATTTTTTCTGTCTCGTCAACACCAAGGACAAAAACGGACCGGACCGGTTGGAAACCCGCGAAATCAAGATCGGTTCCAGTAACGAGAAAATGATTGTCTTCGACGAGGCAGCCACCAAGAAAGCAAAGCTTACCGGCATTAAAGAGAATGATATTCTTGTCGAAAATCTGCGGGCGCACATACAAAGCCTGGTCATTCCACATAACTTGAAAGACGCTCATATCAAATCGATTGGTAAGAAGGGCACAACGGTCACTGCCCTCGAAACGCAATTGCCGGGAGCCAATGAGAATCCGTCAGCTGGACAAGGACGCTCAGCAGAAGGCGGTGGCGGTCTGATCGAACGCTTCGACAGTGATGGTGATGGAAAAATCTCTCCCCAAGAGCTTCCGGAAGCAATGCGAGACAACTTCATGGAGCGACGAGATAAGAACAAGGACGGTTTTATTGACAAAGAGGAAGCGGCCTCAGGAAGCGGGGGAGACAGACGACAGGGGGGTGGAGGACCGGGAGGTGATCGTTGACGTATGCCGCCCGGGTTGATTCCTTACACAAAGAGTATTTCTTAAAGGGTGAAACGGTACGAGCCTTACGAGGTGTTACGTTTGACATCCCCGAAGGTGACTACGTTGCCATCATGGGCCCATCGGGCTCGGGAAAAAGTACCCTGCTGAATGTACTGGGCTGTCTTGACCGCCCCACCCGTGGTTCTCTTTTTCTAGGCGAATCGGACGTTTCCCAGATGGACGACGATGCCTTGTCAAGAATGCGGGCAACCAACATTGGCTTTGTTTTCCAGTCTTACAACCTGATCCAACAGTTGACTGTGCTGGAAAACATCGAAGTACCACTGACCTACTGTCGCCGCCTGAACGCAGCAGGCCGCCGCCGTTGCAAGGAACTGGCTGACATGGTGGGTCTCGGCGACCGGCTTAAACACCGTCCTTACCAGTTGTCTGGTGGGCAGCAGCAACGGGTCGCAATAGCCCGCAGCCTCATTAATGATCCCGTCTTTATTCTGGCCGACGAACCGACCGGTAACCTGGATTCCACAACAACCAATGAAATTCTCGATCTGTTTCAAGATTTAAATAAACAGAAAAAGACGATCATTATTGTCACTCACGAAAAAGAAGTCGCCAGCCGAACGAAACGTATCATTCGTCTGTATGATGGTGAAATAGCCTTAGATACAGCAGATGACGGCATTTCCGATGAACTTCTGATATGAAGTGTCTGTAGAGAATCTCCCCTATGAACTGGCTAAAGACTTGGACAATCGGCGTCAAGAGCTTGATGCTTAAACCGATGCAGTCAAGCTTGACGATCCTGGGAATCTTTATCGGGGTTGCCAGCGTGATCTGGCTACTGGCTATTAGTCAGGGAATTAGCGATGTCTACCAGAAGCAGATTGAAGACCTTGGCGCCAACAATATCATCATTCGCACGGTAAAGCCTTCGACCCAGGTGACCAGCGAGAATTCGGGACCGATGCCTTACGGCGTTACTCGTGACGATCACGAAAAAATCTTGCGAATCCCAACGGTCACAGACGCAATCCAAATTCGAGAATTAAAACGTTCGCTTTATTTCCGCGACAACCATATTGACGGTCGGCTCGTCGGCTGCACCCCAGAGTACTCGGATCTGACCCACCTGGAAGTATCGAGAGGGCGGTTCTTGGAAGCCGCGGACCTGAGAGCAGAAAAAGCATACTGTGTGCTGGCTCAAAAAGTTGCCGACCGGTTATTCAGTTACGAAGACCCCCTGGGACGCTCCATCTACTTACCAGACCACGAAGATTACTACACGATCGTGGGCGTTATGAAACATCGAAACGCCAGTGCCGCCGTCGGTGGATCATTGTCGGCGCAAGTGTTCGAAAATGACATGTATATCCCACTCACCACCCTGCGGAAACGGATTGGAGACCTGGACCGAACCGCCCGCGCCGGTCAGTTTACGCGTGATTATGTCCAGTTGAGTCAAATCACCGTGATCGTTGACGACATCGATAACGTCGTCTCCACCGCTGCGCATATCGAAGAAACGCTCAAATCTCATGACCTGATGGAAGATATGGATGTTGTCATTCCGTTGGACCTCCTGGACCAGGCAGAGGCTGCCCGGGGGTTATTCTTGATCTTCATGGGTCTCATTGCCGGGGTATCGCTGCTGGTGGGTGGAATCGGCATCATGAATATCATGCTGGCAACTGTCACCGAACGAACCCGCGAAATTGGCGTTCGTCGCGCCCTGGGAGCCAGGCAAGGGGATATCATACGACAGTTCCTGGTCGAAACAATTGCCCTCTCGACGATGGGTGGAGTCATCGGAATTCTCGGTGGCTATACGTGTCCGTACATGATCAGTGCACTTCGCTGGGCTGCCAACACTTGGGCAAAAGCCAAGATTGACACTCTACCGGAAACCGTCCAGCAAATGATCGAACAAATGAATCCTCAGATCGTGCCCGTTTCTATCCCGTTAGCGTTCGGAATCTCAGTCTTCGTGGGAGTCGTGTTTGGAATTTATCCCGCGATGCGAGCCGCCAAGATGGATCCCATCGAAGCATTGCGACACGAATAGTGCCTACTGGTGGGAAATTGGTTACTTCAACAGCGGAGCAAACCGCCCCAGTTCCCTGGTCAGCGCTTCCAACTGCGCCTGCTGATGTCCATAGCACAGACTGATCCGCAACCGTGATTCCCCTTCAGCAACGGAGGGGGGTCGAATCGCCGGTACCAACAAGCCTGCCTTGCGCAATTCGGCAGACCACTGCAAGGCCCGTTCAGGTTCACCGGCAGGTAATGCCAAAATCTGGCTCTCCATGGCCGCTACCGGCCAGCCCTGATCGCTTAATTGCTGCTGCAACCAGGTTGCCTGTTGGAGCACTTGCTGTCGACGCTGTGGCTGTTGTTCAATAATTTCCAAACCCCGCAGGGCAGCAGCGGCACAAGCTTGGGGAAACGCAGTGGAAAACACGTAGGAGCGAGCGCGATTACTTAGCCACTTTACCAGTTGTTCGCTACCAGCCACAAACCCACCCGCAGAACCAATCGCTTTACTCAATGTTCCCACCCGTACATGAACCCCTTCTTCCACCTCCAGCAACTCACAAGCTCCTCTGCCTGTTTTGCCAAGCACCCCGGTGGCATGTGCTTCATCCACCATCAGCATGGCATCGTATTCTTTCGCCAGCGGTGCCAAGTCAGCCAGCGGTGCCAGGTTGCCATCCATGCTGAACAACGAATCCGTAACAATTAGACGACGTCGATATTGATGGGCCGTGGCCAGCAGATTCTTCAGGGCAGTAACATCTGTGTGCGGTACAACTTCGATTTGCGCCCCGGAAAGACGACAACCATCGATAATACTGGCGTGGTTCTTGGCGTCACTGAAAATCACATCCCCTGGTCCAACGAGTGCGGTGATGGTGCCGACGTTGGCTGCATAACCGGAGGAAAACAAGAGTGCGGCAGAAGTTTGTTCAAACTGAGCCAGGGCTGCTTCCAGTTCCGCATGTAAATCTCCGTGGCCAACGAT
>JAYGDG010000288.1:0-2454 GCA_046583015.1 Pirellulaceae bacterium
GTCGAAGACGGTTATGAACCGGTTAGCAGCAACCCGTGGCAGAACGGCAATAACGTTTACGACGTCAATAACAACGGCACGGTCAGCCCGAGTGATGCCCTGGCTGTGATCAACTACCTCAATAACGTTGGCCTGGGTGCCTTGCCGATTGATTTCTCGTTGGGCGATGGACCTGAAACCCACGGTCGTATCGATGTTGATGGCAATGGACTTGCGACACCCAATGATGCCCTCCAGGTGATCAACCGATTGAACGAGTTGATTAACCAAGCGGGCGGTGGCGAAGGTGAAGGTGGCGAAGGGGAAGCTCCGCGAGAACTGGTCTCCTCAGACAAGTCAGCTGGCTCGCTGGGCCGTGCTTTCCATTCCTTCGATACGCTTTCACTCTCCGCGGTACCATTTTTGACCAGTGACGATGCTCTTGGTAACGAGCGATTTGGACAGGAAGCCAGTGATGATTCCCAGGCCGACGAGCGTCGCAGTGAGCGACAGGATGAGAACGTCAGCCAGGATGATTATCGTCGACCCGTGGCCAGCAGCACGTCACACCGAGATGCCCAAGCGATTACCAGTCCCTGGTGGCTCGATAATAGTCGCTTGGATGACTTGGATGGAATCCTGGATGAGATCGGTTCGGATGTCGATCAACTACAGGACCAGGCAGCCTCACGAGACGACATCTTTGCAGACTGGCTCAATTGAGAAGCTTCGTGGTGGGATCTGTCAGGGTTGACCCCCCTGCCCTACGAGTACGGAAATAGGCTATTTTAACAGCCTGAAGGAGAACTGGCCTGGCCTTGGAGAAGCAAAAGGCGCCAAATTCTTGAGCTCAAGACAATAGCAAAGTAGTGTGAAGAGAAGTCTGGATTTCACCGGCAGACTGGTCCGCAGGGCAAGGCGGCGTCTGTCTTTCATGGATTGATTTGTAATGCCATTGTTCTCGAAACGAGCTCGCTTGATGCCCATGATGCCCCGAGCAGATTCTCGCTTCCGCTTCCTGCACGTAGAGGCCCTGGAGCCTCGTCAACTGCTCTCCAGTACACCCTGGGGAGCTGGCTCGCTCGATACAGCAGAATACCTCCTGGGTGACGTCGGGGTGACGCTGGTCCTGATGGAATCTCAGGAAAGCGTCAGTAGTGAAGACTGGACGACCGAATCAATCGACGCGGTCAAGACGAAAGTGGCAGAAGGGTTACAGTGGTGGAAGGATACGCTGGTCGCCCAGTCCTCGGTCCATTCACTTAATTTTGTCTTCGATACCAGCTATGCCGATAATCCCGTTCCCACGACAGTCGAACCGATTGCCCGAACTTCCAACACTTATGTGACTTGGGTGAACGAGTTTTTGACGTATGTGCAAGCCAACTCGTCGGAGACAATCAGTACCGATATTCGGAACTTCAATGACAGTCAGCGACAGGCACTTTCAACCCATTGGGCGTTTACGATTTTCGTGGTCAACGATGAGAACGATGCCGATGGACAGTTCGCTGCGGGTGGCAGCTTTTCGCGTGCCTTTGCTTTTCCTGGCGGCCAGTTCTATGTGGCCCCGGCAGGTCGCCCGGCGGCTACCTTCGCACATGAGCTCGGGCATATCTTTTGGGCCCGGGATGAATACAGTGGTGCGGGCTCCTATGACGATCAACGCGGTTACTACGATGCCCAAAACTGGAACGCTGCCAATAATCCCACTGCTGGCTTCGAGCAGGTCGACAGTATCATGGCCTCGGGAACCCTGATGACCGATGCCTATGCCCAGCATGTCAGTTCCCCCTCTTCGCTGGAGATGATCGGCTGGCGGGATACCGACCAGGATGGTGTCTTTGATGTCCTGGATGTGCCCCATCAGTTGCAAGGGACCGGGGCCTTCGACCCGGTAACCGGGAAATATCGGTTTGTTGGGTCAGCCAGTGTGCAGAGCCTGCCGAACTTGAATTCCAGCGGCCAGCATAACGATATTGTCTTGAGCCAGGTGGACGTGGTGGAGTATCGCCTTGATGGTGGGGCCTGGCAGACCTTGGAGACCCCCGGTTCCTACCAGGCCGAGTTGCATCTCTCGATATCGGCGGGACCAGCGGTCCAGGTGGTGGAAGTGCGGACACGCAGCGAGGATGCAGGAACGGGCCAGACCGTGGCAAAATCCGATATTTTTTGGGGACGGACTGACGTCATCACCACGACGGCAGAAGCTGGTATTCGTGGTGTCGTTTGGAACGATGCCAATGGTGACGGGCAGTGGGCTGCCGGTGAAGATGCCTTGGCCGGCTGGCAAGTGCAGCTGGTCGATGGTGCCGGTCAGCCGGTTGAACTGGCCAGTTACGTGGAACCGGACGATTTTGGTGACAGCGAGTCTCTCAATACGCAGAATCCAGACGTGACTCTCGCGCCGATCGGTTCGGACGTGGGCAATGTTCCGGTTTTTTCACGGCAAAGCCAGTATACCTCTAGTGGTTC
>JAYGDG010000323.1:0-2312 GCA_046583015.1 Pirellulaceae bacterium
TTACCTCTGGCAACATCGCCCGCGGAATATCCAGGATCTTCAGCAACTCATCATCCCAGTCAAGAGAATGAATATTAAAAATCAAGGTGCGACTTGCATTGCTGTAATCGGTAGCATGGACCGCGCCCCCAGTTAACCGCCAAATCAAGAACGTGTCGACCGTACCAAACAGGATCTCACCGCGCTGGGCACGCTCTCGCAGTCCCTGCTGGCTGTCCAGCAGGTGCTTGATCTTGGTCCCAGAGAAATAAGCGTCGACGACCAGTCCTGTTTTCTCACGAAACACCGGTTCCACACCATCCGCCTTTAATTGAGTGCAAAGATCTGCCGTCACTCGACTCTGCCAGACAATCGCTGGTCCAACCGGCTTACCAGTCTGGGCATCCCAGAGGATGGTAGTTTCCCGCTGGTTGGTAATCCCGATGGCCGCCACGTCCTGGGGGCCAATGCCAGCCTGTTGCAGAACGGCCCGAGCAGTTGCCAACTGGCTATCCCAAATTGCTTCCGGGTCATGCTCCACATGTCCCGGATGAGGTAAGATCTGCGGAAACTCCTGTTGAGCGACCGCAACAATCGTGCCGTCATGTCCAAACAGTACCGAACGACTGGATGTCGTTCCCTGATCCATCGCAAGCACATATTGACTCATCGTACTTCCCCAACTTACTCAGCCATCGGCCGATTCGGGTTCTTCCTCTGGATGCCAGCGGGAAATCATCAGGCGGTAGAGTTGCACTCCAATGATTCCTCCCAAGAAAGGACCCATGATAGGAACCAGATACCAGGTCGTGTTCGGTGAACGAAAGACCTGGTCACCCCAACCTGCCAGCCAGGTGAAAAGCCGGGGCGACAAATCACGGGCCGGGTTGATGGCATAGGCACAATTTGCGCCCATCGACATGCCAATCATCAAGACGACTGCCCCGATCAGTAGTGGAGCCAGGTTCGATTTTGGAGCCATATTGCGTTTATCTGTCAGAGCGCAGATACAAAGTAGCAGCAACGCCGTGCCGACAACCTGATCGAGAAAACCGCTCCAGTTGCTGATCCAGCGACGCGTCGAGAATTGGCGCGGATAGGTTGCCCAGATTCCGGCGGTTTTCAGCGTCCGTGGTGGTGGTTCCTCGGCAGTGACCGCCATCACTTCGCTGACTTCTTCGGTGCTCTCTTGCACAACGATTTCTTGAGCGACAGCCACTTCATAGGCATCAATCGCTTCAACATAGACGACATAGATCAGCGCCGAGGCCAGGAATGCTCCTATGAACTGCGCTGCCATGTAGGGCAATACCTTGGACCAGGGAAACTGGTGATTGACTGCCAGTGCCAGCGTCACGGCCGGATTAATATGGGCACCGGTAACACCACCGGCAACGTAGACACCAAAAACGACGGCCAGTCCCCAGCCGATGTTAATCGATAAGTAAGTGCCATACTGTTGATCACCCAAGCTTACTTGAGCATTGACGGCCAGGCCAAAGATCATCAGCACCAGGGTACCCAGGAGCTCTGCGAAGAACTCTTTTTTTTCGACACGAAACATATTGACCTGCTCAAGTTTCATTCACTGAATCGAACTGGCTTCCGTCTGTTTAACGATCGACGGGTAATTCTCACCGTCGACCCGCTGGTCAAATCTATCGCATAATCCCAGCAGGCTCCACCCGGCTAGCAAGTCAAATAGGTTCTGGAAGATCTTTTCCACGCCAAACCACCCGAAGCCGGCTCTGCCACCAGCGAACGGTTGCCACAATCGTTCGATTTGGTTTGGCCCTGCAGGTCATCACGGGGTATGATAGAAGAGCACCTTAACAAGATCTTCATTCTTGATTGGTATGAAGAAAAACCAGTAGCTATTCTTTTACCCAAACAACAATGCCCAGTCACGTTTCTTTTTCGAATCGCTGGTGCCTGCTAATCCGCTTTAGCCTGGTCTTTTCGTGCCTGTGCGGGTCGGCACTTGTGTTTGCTGCCGACAATGGGAAGCCCGCTTTACCCACCTCGGCTCAATGGCTACAGGGTCGTGCTTTTCAACAGCAATTGCAGAAACCTCTCCAGGCCAACTGGTCCGGTGTGAGCCTGCAACATTTGACCAGTAGCATCGCGGCAAACCAGCGTATCTGTATTTTCTTGGATCGCCAGGTTGATCCTGACCAAACGGTCAATTTTCGCGCCACGGGGGCATCCCTGGAACGAACGTTACAACAACTGGCTCAGCAGTTAAAGCTGGGGACCTGCAAGATCGGAGCGTGCATCTATGTGGGCCCCGTTTCAACGACAAGTCGCCTGGCCACGATCAGCGAAGTCCAACG
>JAYGDG010000464.1:0-3196 GCA_046583015.1 Pirellulaceae bacterium
ACTCGTTGGTCCGTTCGTGACGGAGCGATCACGGGGAAGACGACCGCCGATCGTCCCTTAGAGTACAACATCTTTTTGATTTGGCGTGGCGGAACGGTGAAGGACTTTCAACTGCGAATGAAATTTCGCATCGAGGGCGAAGATGGTTTCGGCAATTCAGGGATTCAATACCGGAGCAAGGAATTGAAAGACCTGGGTAAATGGGTGCTCGGTGGTTACCAGGCCGATATCGACCTAACCAAGAAACATATGGGTATTCTCTACGAAGAGAAGATGCGCGGGATTATTGGCCCCCGCGGCCAACAGGTTATGTTGACGGCCAAAACCACTGGCAACCAGGCAGCGGCCAAGAAGAATAAGCGACCGAAGTCAGACATTCAGGTGACTGGTACTATCGACGGTGTCGAAGATGCGATGGCGAAATTGGAACCCGGGAAGTGGAATACTTACGTGATTACGGCACGGGGCCGGCGGCTGGTCCATTCGATCAACGGCCAGATGACGGTGAAGGTCACCGACAAGGATTCGAAACAATGGGCTGCTGAAGGACTCTTGGGATTGCAACTGCACCGTGGCAAACCGATGACGGTGCAGTTCAAAGACATTACCTTGAAGCAATTTGTGAAGGCACCGGCTGCGGCTCCCAAAAAGTCGAACGCCGGCATGGGCGCGCAAGCCACCCCGGTCGACAAGATCAGGGTTGCCAAGGACTTCCAAGTCGAATTGCTCTATTCGGTGCCGCGAGATAAGCAGGGGTCCTGGGTTTGCATTACCAATGATCCCCGCGGACGGCTGATTGTCAGTGACCAGCACGGCCAGCTTTATCGAGTTACGCCCCCGCCGCTGGACGGATCGGCAAAACAGACCAAGGTAGAATCGTTGACCGCGGAGATTGGTATGGCGCAAGGGCTGTTGTATGCCTTTGACAGCCTGTATGTCGTGGTCAATGGAATGCGAAAACGTCAGTCCGGCTTGTACCGCTTGCGGGATACAACCGGTGATGACCAGTTTGATGAAGTCAAACTGTTGCGAGAATTCAAGGGACCGGGAGGGGAACATGGTCCCCATGCGATTCGCTTGTCACCGGACGGCAAGTCACTCTACATCTGTGCTGGTAATCATACCGAGTTACCCGATTTGGCCCGTTCACGGGCGCCGCAAAACTGGCAACTGGACCAGTTGCTGCCGCGGTTGTGGGATGCTACGGGCCATGCGACCGGTATCCTGGCACCGGGAGGATGGATCTGTAAGACCGATCCAGATGGCAAGGAGTTTGAATTAATCGGCAACGGGTTTCGTAATGAATATGACATCGCGTTTAATGCCGAGGGTGAGTTGTTTACCTACGATGCAGACATGGAATGGGATATCGGCTCACCCTGGTATCGCCCCACACGTGTCAATCATGTAACCAGTGGCAGCGAATTTGGCTGGCGCAGCGGGACCGGGAAATGGCCCAGTTACTACCTGGATAGCTTGCCAGCGGTGGTTGATATTGGCCCCGGATCACCCACAGGAATTACCTTTGGCACCGGGGCAAAGTTCCCGGAAAAATACCAGCGGTCACTGTTTATCGCCGATTGGAGCTATGGAGTTATCTATGCTGTTCACATGACGCCCGACGGTGCTTCCTTCCGCGGTAAAGCCGAACAGTTCGTTTCCGCGGCGGCCTTGCAGGTTTCCGACATGGTGGTGAATCCGGGCGATGGAGCCTTTTATTTCACCGTCGGTGGCCGGGAAACCCAGTCCGGGTTGTACCGTGTGCGCTACACCAGTCAAGAGTCGGTCGCAGCGGCTAGCAAACAGATCGATGCGGGGACTACCCCCCGGACCCAGCGGCGGAGACTGGAATCCTTGCATGGCCGGCAGGCTCCCAATGCCGTTCGGGAAGTGTGGCCCTTCCTGGGACACCCTGATCGCTTCATTCGCTTTGCCGCACGAGTCGCCCTCGACCATCAGCCGGTCGATTCCTGGCGCAAGCGGGCTTTCCGGGAGACCGAACCACAAACCATGCTCTCCACGCTGGTGGCCATGGCCCACCAGGGAACTACTGCTGATATTGACCTGACGCTAAAATCGCTCGCCAAGCTTACCTGGGAAGAACTCAGCCGCTCCCAGCGACTCGACATGTTGCGCTGTTACCAATTGGTCTTTATTCGACTTGGTGCTCCCGGTGAAGCGTCAGGCAAAGCGCTGCAAGAACGTCTGGAGCCGTGGTATCCCAGTTCGGACCAGGCCGCGAATCGTGAATTGTGCCAGTTGCTGGTTTACCTCGAGTCACCTCAAGTGCTCAAGAAAACGCTCGCGTTATTAGCAGATGCCAAGACCCAGGAAGAACAGATTCATTACGCCCTCGTCTTGCGTAACGTTAAGCAAGGGTGGCAGTTGGATCAGCGGCGCGCTTATTTCAGCTGGTTCGAGCGGGCCGCGGCCCACAACGGTGGCCATTCGTTTGACGGTTTCCTGCGCAATATCCGTGACGATGCCATTGCTCTGCTGACTGCCGAGCAGCGTAAATCGCTGGCCGATATCTTGAATCGTAAGCCGGCAACCGTTGAAACGCCGCAGGTGCAACGACCGATCGTGAAGAAGTGGACCGTGGGCGACCTGCTGACAGAAGTTGCCAACCCATCTGTCAAGCGCGACTTGGAGCGCGGCCACCAGATCTTCTCGGAAGCATCCTGCTTTAAATGCCATCGGTTGCAAGGAGAGGGAGGTTATGTCGGACCAGATTTAACCGCTGCAGGTCGACGATTTAATGCGCAGAATTTCCTGGAAGCCGTGTTGGAACCGAGTCGCGTGATTTCGGACCAGTACCAGGCCACCATGTTCCAAATGAATGACGGTCGAACGATCGTTGGCCGCATTGTCAATCTGAAGGGAAAAGAATATCGAGTTCGTACCGACCAGCTTAATCCTGGTGTCCTGACGCCCGTGGCGTATGAGAACATTGAGGTCATGAAACCTTCTCCAGTTTCGTTGATGCCCGGCGGGTTACTCGATACGTACCAAGAAGACGAAATCCTGGACCTGGTCGCTTATGTCCGCAGCGTCGTCAATGTTGACGAGGAAGGGGAGCAATCCGTGCAGGCTCCGCTCGGGTTTGGACGGCAGTCCAAGCGGGCGGTTAGCAAGAAGCGCCTGGCCAGTAAACCAAATGTCGTCCTGATTATCTCGGATGATCAAAGCTGGACTG
>JAYGDG010000494.1:0-4266 GCA_046583015.1 Pirellulaceae bacterium
CCTTCAGGACAACAGACTATGACCAGCGTTCATCCCCTGAGAGAACAGGCATTAATGATGACCCGGCGGCAGCTGTTTGGCCGTTCCGCCCTCGGTCTTGGCACGGCTGCCATGGCCGGCTTACTGGGACCAGAATTGACGGCAGACAACAAGGCACTACCAGGCCTGCCGCACCATGCCCCGAAAGCCAAGCGAGTCATCTACCTGTTTATGAGCGGCGGACCCAGTCACCATGACCTCTGGGACTACAAGCCGAAACTGACCGAGATGTACGGCCAGCAACTGCCTGACCACGTGCGCGATGGCCAGCGCGTCACCGGCATGACAGCTAAGCAAAAGAATGGTTTCCCCCTGGCCCCCAGCAAGTACAAGTTCACCAAGCATGACAATCATGACCAGGGAGTCTGGGTGAGCGAGTTGTTGCCGCACACGGCGACCGTCGCCAAGGAATTGTGCGTCGTCTACAGCACCTTTACCGAAGCCATCAACCACGATCCGGCCATCACCTACATACAAACCGGCAGCCAGACGCCAGGGCGTCCCAGCCTCGGCGCCTGGTTGAGTTACGGGCTGGGAAGCCAGAATGAAAATCTTCCCCATTACGTCGTCATGCATGCCCGTACCAAAGTCCCGGAACAGAGCCTCTTTAACCGCCTGTGGGGAACTGGCTTCATGCCCTCGAACCACCAGGGCATGTTACTTCGCAGCCAGGGCGATTCGGTCCTCTACCTGAGCAACCCGGCTGGCGTAACACGCCAGGACCGCCGCACCCAACTCGATGCGCTGGCCGCTATCAACCAGAGCCAGGCGAAAGAGTTCGGTGACCCGGAAGTCCTGGCCCGTATCCGTCAGCACGAGATGGCTTTCCGCATGCAAGCCTCGGTTCCCGAACTGATGGACCTCTCGCAGGAAACAAAAGAGACCTTTGGCCTCTACGGAGAAGAAGCCAAGCAGCCGGGCAGTTTTGCCGCTTGCTGTCTGACCGCTCGCCGGCTGGCCGAACGGGGTGTCCGAAACATCCAGATTTTCCATCGTGGCTGGGATGCGCACGGCAACCTGCCAAAAGAACATGAATCCCAGTGTCACGATATTGACCAGGGGTCCGCTGCCTTGATCAAGGACCTCAAGCAACGAGGCATGCTCGACGATACGCTGGTCATTTGGGGCGGAGAGTTCGGCCGCACCTCCTACTGTCAGGGTAACCTGAGCAAGCAGAACTATGGCCGCGATCACCATCCCCGCTGCTTCACCACCTGGATGGCCGGTGGCGGAATCAAACCGGGCATCACCTACGGACGGACCGATGACTTTGCCTACAACATCACCGATGCCGATGGAGTGGTTCTGCATCCACAACCGACCAAGGACGAGTGGACACCGGGCACGATGCACATCCATGACTTGAATGCCACCATCCTGCACCAATTGGGCATCAACCATCGACGGTTAACCTACCGTTACCAGGGCCGTGATTTCCGACTGACCGATGTGCATGGCCACGTCGTTCGAGACATCATTTCCTAGTGATCATCGCTTAACAGCTTGCCAAGACTGGCAACCAAAGAAAGAACCTTGCGTCATGACACTTAATCGACGACATTTCCTGGCAGCCAGTATGACGGCCGCCGCCGCGGCTGGCAGCAGATCACTGGCAGCTCGCCCCCGGCGCACAAAACGTACCCCCATTTACCAGATGGGATCGCGACGTGAACTATTTGTCGACGACTTCCTGGTTGCGCAAATACGCGGCAAGGTCGAGTTCGAACTGCATCACCCGATTCCCCGGGAACAAGTTATCGAACACACCGAGCCCTGGGAGGGAACTTCCTCTGGTTATCACACCGTTATCCAGGATGGTGACACCTATCGACTTTACTACCGGGGCTTTAACTTTGACCTGGTCAACAACCAGATTCGCACCACCAACCGGGAAGTGGCCTGCTACGCGGAAAGTAGCGATGGGATCACCTGGAAAAAACCTGAACTGAATCTATATGAACATGCTGGCTCCAAGAAAAACAACATCATCTGGCAGGGTCCCGGCAGCCATAACTTCAGCCCCTTCATTGACCAGCGACCCGGTTGCCCCCAGAGTGAACGCTTGAAGGCTTTTGGTGGAGTTAAACGAGATGGTGGCATGCTGTTGTTTACATCGGCCGATGGCATTCACTGGAAAAAAGTCCAGGAGAAGGCGGTCATTACCAACGGCGCCTTCGACTCGACGAACATCGGATTCTGGGACCCCACGATCAAGAAGTACCGCGCCTACTGGCGAATTTTTACGGCCGGCATCACCGAAGCAGACAACTGGAAACCGGCCGGCATTCGAGCCATCCGCACGGCCGTCTCCAGCGACCTGCTCAACTGGGAAGATGAACACGATCTTACCTACGTCGATTCTCCTCCCCAGCAGATGTACACGAACAACATCCTGCCTTATTTCCGGGCTCCCCATATCCTGCTCGGCTTTCCCATGCGTTACGTCGAAAGGGGATGGTCTCCCTCCATGCGGGCCCTGCCCGATCCGAAGAAGCGGGAACTACGAGCGGCGGCTCACCTTCGCTATGGCACTGCCATCACCGAAACCCAGATCATGGCCAGCCGTGATGGCGTCCAATTCAAACGCTGGAACGAGGCTTTTCTCCCCCCCGGTATCCAGCGCCCCGATTCCTGGTATTACGCCCACAACGATGTTGCCTGGAACATGGTCACCACCAAGTCAGCCCTCCCCGGGGCACCCGACGAACTTTCCTTCTACGCCAGCTCGGGAAAATGGCACGGCAAAGGGTCGATCATGACGCGGCATACCCTGCGGCAGGACGGCTTTGTCTCCGCCTCTGCGCCGCTCTCCGGAGGTGAGCTGCTCACTCGGCCACTCACCTTTGAGGGGAAACAACTTTCCCTAAACTTCGCCACCTCCGCCGCGGGTACCATCAAGGTCGAGATTCAAACGGCCAGTGGACAGCCCATCAACGGTTTTCGACTCCAGGACGCCGACGAAACTTTTGGAGATGAACTGGATCGGACAGTGAGCTGGGGCGGATCTACCGATGTCAGCAAACTGGCCGGCCAGGCCGTCCGACTGCGCATCACCCTCAGTGACAGCGACCTCTACGCCCTCAAGTTCAGCTAGAGAAAGCTGACCCGCCTACGGTTTACCGCTTGCAAAGACATGCTGCAAGGCAGCTGACAAGTCAAGTCGACGGTAGGTCCGCTGCGTACCAGGATCTTTGACCGGCTTGCCCGTTTTCTGCAGGATCGACATCATCGCAGCCGGCAAATTATCTCCGTCCTTTTGCCACTTGTAACCAGTCTTTTCAATTGCCTCGCGGAGCAACATTACGGCCCCGCAGACAATGGCATTCGAACTGCTGGTCGCCCCGGCAGGCACAACCAGGGCAATTTTCTCGTGACGATCCAGGTAAACCTCGTCCTTGCCCGCTTTCACCGCCCCAATGGCAAAACAGTTGGGCTGACAGGCTGGCCAGGAAATACCGGTGGTAAAGTTATGGTTACCGGCTGGCGCACTGACCCAGATACCCAGCTTTCGTAACTGGGCCAGTTTCTGGTCGATCTCGGTCTTCACCGGCTTGGCATGGGCCAGGTCATCCACCGGCGCCAGATTGACCGTCGTGATGCGGTGCTTTTTATGATGGTCAATCACCCACTGCAGTCCGGCAGCCAGCGTTTTGCTTTCGGCCACCTTGCAGTGGCAACATTCGACCGCCCGGATGACTGCCACCTGGTTGTTGTAGGCCACGCCCCATTTTCCCTGGTAATTCAGACTTGAGGGGACACCAATGGTGGAGCCATGGTAACCGCGACCTTCATGTTTTGGATCATCATCCCCATCGACGGCATCGTAAGTCACCCGTACCTTGGGGATCCCGTTGACCTTGGCCAGCCACTCCGGCATCGAGAGCTTGCAGCCGTCGTCCACGAGGGCCAGTGTCTGCCCTTTCCCAAAGCTAAGCACATCGGCGTAGCGGGTCCAAGCATCGATAATCCCGGCGTGACGAAACCCGGCTGGCTGTACCGGCGTGCCAATAACCGGTTCGGCAGCACTGGCAGTTAAAACCACACTTGCCAAAGCCAGCACTAAAGTACAAATCGTCAAACGCACGACAGGCTCCAAATTCAGTAAGGAAAACACGACACCGTCTGCGTACCGCTTTCTAGCGAAACACCGATTCCAGTATACGACCGTTGGGAACCAGGATTACCGGTCGCCCGGTGTTGGTATAGTATTCCTTGTGATGATCAATA
>JAYGDG010000530.1:0-2265 GCA_046583015.1 Pirellulaceae bacterium
CGACGCTCTTCCGATCTCTACTTAATAATTAGTGTTTTGTAGTAAAACCTGGTGTTCTTGCCTCTCCACTAACCCTGGTTTGGCCCCGTGTGGACCGGGTCCGCAATCAATTTCGAATTTGATACTGCAACTGGATTTAGCGTTGCTCGTCCCCAAGCCACATTGGTTGGCAAACGTGAGAAATCAACGAGACAACCGTCCCGACTGTAACAACTCAAGTCGTGCGTCGCACCCATGAAGATACAGTCTACCGGACAAGGCTCTACGCAAAGTGCACAAAACATACACTTGGAATAGTCAATCGTAAAACCCGTTACCGCAAAACCTTTACCCTGGGTGACCCGCTCTTTACCAATGTAAATACAATCAACCGGGCACGCTTTCGCGCACTGGTCGCAGGCAATACACGTCGTTAAGTCAAAGCGATGGAATCCGCGGTAGCGAGCAGAGACCGGAACGGGCTTCTCAGGATATTCAAATTGCTCGGTGAACGTGCCACGGTCAGAGCGGTACGTGATCAGCCAGTACCGCAGGGTTACCTTTAAACCATCGGTAATCGTCTTGATCGCAACCACGATGTTCCGAAACCATTCTCGCATGAAAGTCTCTTCCTTTTCTTTGGCAACTCCAGATTGGAGCACCAAATCCTGACATGAGACGACTGGAAACCAGTTGAACCCCCCACAGGAGCTGTTTTTTGTCCGGTAGTTAACTATTGGTAACTAGCTTTATTTACTGCAATTGCGTGTCATTATAGAGTTGATGCTAACTTCCGCAAGCAACCTACCGAAAAACCATAAATCTTTTTGTAATCACGATTTATGGTCCTTGGTCTGATTCGTTGGGCGGTTTTGTGTGAGTTTTCCAATTTGGTTGACTTTCACGGAAAACACGTTTCTAAGCAAACCATAATGAAAAACCTGTCAAAATCTCCTCTTTGGATTCCGGACGTTCCTTGACTCCCTTGCCTTAGGGCGTAGAGTGGATGGGAGGATTGGCGCCAGATATCCACCTATCAGGGTGGTTTTGGCGCAGTTTTCCCTGGCTCTGGCCGTTTTTGTCCTCGGGCGAGAGCCTTCCAGATCGTTGGGAAGCAGCGATCTTAGTCACGTTTCAAAGGAATGCAACATGTTAGTTCTGTCGCGCAAGAAAAACGAGAGTATTGTCATCAATGATGACATTACCGTCGTTGTTGTTGAAATTCGCGGCGACAAGGTACGCTTGGGGCTTGAAGCTCCGAAGGAAGTACCCGTTCATCGTCGTGAAGTCTACGATGCGATCAAGGAGAATGAAGCGACCCAGAACGAGGTTGCCTCTCCAGAACTGGACGCTGCCGAAGAGAGCGAATAACAGCGCCTCTTGACTGCTGGCAGCAGGATGGTCAAGCGGACTCCGTTCCGGGCGATTGAAGTTAGCTCCTGTCTGAATGTTCGCAGTGTGGTCTCCCTGGTACATCCCACTTGACGTTTGAATCCTCGAGGGGGTATATACGACGTGCACCTTTGGTTGCAGAACTGAAGCTGTGGCGGCCCCGTCGTCTAGCGGTCTAGGACTCCGGCCTTTCACGCCGGCAACACGGGTTCGAGTCCCGTCGGGGTCATTGAGAACCATCTCTGGATTGGTGTAGATCACCAGGCTTCGGAGGTGGTTTTTTTGTGCGCCATGGGCTTGTACATGGAGGCTGGTGGACCGGCAGTGCCAGGTCAGTTGTCTAAATTGTAGGGGCGTGTCATCCACTTGCCGCCCCTACCCGGGCCGTACAGCTTGATACCAGCTGCCGTGACTTCGTAGATAAATTTACCACGGCGATAGTGGGAGAGGAAATCATTGGTTGGTAACACGAAAATACGCACCTTGGTCTTGAGTGTGATAGGAGGAAGTGGGGTGCTGGAGCGACGTACCTTGATGGCAGGTGAGATCACGTCCAGCGGCTTCACGAGCCGGGAGTCGCGCCAATCTGACAAGATCGCCTCTTCTTCACGAACGAAGAACTCGAATTGAGTATGCTCGCGGCTATGCCCAAAGGCGACAACTTCTTCCACCCAGTTCTCGTTGTACTTGAGTCCCAGCCGGTATCGGTTGGCGTCAAAATCAGCATTGTAGAAGAACATGCTGAACCCGTTCAGTTCCCGGCGCAGGATCTTTCCAGTCTTGACTTCCTCATCTCCCAGGTCACCGGGGACGAACTTGGTTTCCTGGACCAGTTCGATCCGCAACGGATACTCTTCTCGCAATTGTCGGTAGAGTGTTTGCAGGTGCTTCTTG
>JAYGDG010000553.1:0-3550 GCA_046583015.1 Pirellulaceae bacterium
AGTGGCACAACTGCATGACGGGACCAGCCTGGCCACCGCGCTTAGTACACCGCTCGATCAACTCGACGACAAATTGCGGGACCATTTGCAGCAATACTCTTTACCGACAAGCGATGCGGAATATCAAAAACAGCTGACCGCTGTTCAACAAGCTCGACAGCAGCGCAGCAAAACGGTCGATAGCATCACCGAGATCATGGTCATGCGAGAACGGCCATCCCCGCGTTCAACGTACCGACTTAAACGGGGTGCATACGACGCTCCCCAGGATCTGGTCACTGCCGAAACTCCCAGTTCACTGCCCCCGTTTCCCGCGAATCAACCGCGTAACCGTCTGGGATTAGCCCACTGGCTAACCGCCGCCAATCATCCCTTAACGGCTCGTACCACGGTAAACCGTTACTGGCAGATGCTCTTTGGCCAAGGGCTGGTCAGCACCCCGGAAGATTTTGGCAGCCAGGGAAAACCTCCCAGCCATCCAGAACTGCTCGATTGGCTGGCAAAAGACTTCATCGAGCATGACTGGAACCTGCGCTACTTGCTAAAGACCATCGTCATGTCCTCAACCTATCGTCAGCGTTCCACGGTGACCGCGGCGTTGTGGGAACGGGACCCGGAAAATCTCCTGCTGGCACGGGGATCCCGTTTTCAACTACCGGCGGAAATGTTGCGAGACAATGCCCTGGCAGTCAGTGGCTTGCTGGTCAATAAAATTGGCGGTGCACCCGTGCGACCTTATGAAGTGGCTGTCTCTTTTAAACCGGTCAGCCGTGACAAGGGAGCCGGTTTATACCGCCGCAGCCTCTACACGTTCTGGAAGCGAACCGGCCCCGCACCAGTCATGATGACACTCGACGCCGCCAAACGGGACGTCTGCGTGGTCAAGCGCGAGCGCACGTCGTCACCACTGCAAGCCTGCGTCATGATGAATGACCCCCAGTTTGTCGAAGCATCGCGAATGCTGGCACAAAGATTAATTCAGCAGCACCAGGACAATACCCAGGCCATCATCGTCGATATGTTTCGACTGCTGACCAGTCGACATCCGACTGACCAAGAAACGGCAGTGCTAACCAAATTGGTTGAGGAGCAGGCCAACTACTTCCAAGAGGACCCCAAACGAGCTGAAGCGTTTCTCAAGAACGGGGACGCGCCCCGGGACGCCAAGATTCCAGCCGTTCGATTGGCAGCAATCGGAATGCTTGCCAATACACTCCTTAACTTTGACGAGTGCGTGATGCGACGTTAGCAACCAGCCAGGAAACTTTGCCATGACCAGCCGACAATGCACCGGATACGATGATCCGCGATCCCTGAATCGACGCGACTTCCTGGATCGCTTTGGCATGGGACTGGGAGGCATGGCCCTGGCAAACCTGCTGACGGGTGAAACCTCCTCGGCGGCTGAAAAGGCAAAACAGCCTCACTTCGCTGCCAAGGCCAAGCGGGTTATTTACTTGTTTCAAGCCGGTGGTCCCAGCCAGATCGATCTGTTTGATCACAAACCCCTCTTGAACGAAAAACATGGTACTGAGTTACCGGAAGAAATCCGTCGTGGCCAACGACTGACGGCCATGAGTGGCAACCAGGCCAGTCTGCCGCTGGCAGGATCTCCCTTCAAATTCAAGCCACACGGAGAGAGTGGTAACGTGATCAGCGACTTGCTGCCCCACACGGCAACCGTCGCCGATGAGTTGTGCGTGATTCGGTCACTTTATACCGAAGCTATCAACCATGGCCCGGCCGTTACCTACGTGCAAACAGGATCACAGTTTCCCGGTCGCCCCAGCATGGGAGCCTGGCTCGATTATGGACTAGGAACCGAAACAGACAATCTGCCCGCCTTTGTCGTGCTAGTCACCAAGGGCAAGGGAGGCCAACCGCTCGTCTCAAGACTCTGGGGCAGCGGTTTTCTGCCCTCCAAGTACCAGGGTGTTCGTTTCCGTTCGGGCAAGGAACCAGTTCTCTATCTGAACAATCCACAGGGGGTCGATGCCAAGAGCCGGCGACTGATGCTCGATCGCCTGCATGAACTGCATCGTCTGCAACTGGCGAAAAATGCCGATCCGGCCCTGGAAGCCCGTATTGCGCAATACGAGATGGCCTTCCAGATGCAATCCTCTATTCCAGACGCCGCCGATTTTTCCAAGGAACCGGAGAGTGTCCTGGAAGCCTACGGGAAGGACGCACGGAATCCCGGCAGTTACGCGGCCAACTGCTTACTCGCCCGTCGCCTGGTCGAGCGGGGTGTGCGCTTTGTACAACTCTATCACCAGGGGTGGGACCAACACGGCAACCTTCCCAAGGCGATTGGCACCCAATGCCGGGAAACCGACCAGGCATCGGCTGCCCTCATCAAGGACCTCAAACAGCGAAACCTGCTGGATGACACACTAGTCATCTGGGGCGGCGAATTCGGTCGCACTAACTACTGCCAGGGAAAACTTACCGCAAACAATTTTGGCCGCGACCACCACCCGCGATGTTTTTCTATGTGGATGGCAGGTGGAGGGGTAAAAGCGGGAACGACCTACGGAACTACTGATCCGTACAGCTACAACATTGCCGAGAACGGTGTTCACGTGCATGACTTGCAGGCCACCATCCTGCACTTACTGGGCATGGACCATGAACGGCTAACCTTCAAGCACCAGGGCCGCTGGTATCGCCTCACCGACGTCCATGGTTCGGTCGTCAAGCCGATCATCGCCTGAGGTGGGCCAAACTGGTACTGGAACTCAACCCAATTTCCAGCCCTTGCGGTATTCACGGTGAATAAAGCGCTCCGCATCAGGAACATTTTTCGCCGTCATATTAACCGCATCCCACTCCAATTTTTGCCCGGCCCGGAAGGCGACATTCCCTAGGTGGTTGGCCTCGGTCAACCAGCCTGCATACTCGAAATTGCAGGTCGTGGGAGCCCCGGTTTTGCAGGCATGGACCCATTCAGCATGATGGCCACGTGACTTGGGAATAAAGGGATCGGGCCGTTTGAAGTCGGCAAACTTTTCTGCCGGCAGCAAGGTATGCCGAGCGTAATTCGACAGCAACATCCCCTTATCACCAACAAATAAAACACCACTGCCCCACTGCGGAATTCCTTTTTCCTGAAGAATCTTGGGCTTATTGGCCCCCTGATACCAGTGAACTTCTACCGGTGGCATGTCACCACGCGCACCGTATTCATATTTCACTTGCATCGATGCCGGAGCAATCTCTTCATGGGGCGACGGTCCAGCCGCTTCGATGGTCAGCGGCACTTGCAATTTCAGTGCCCAGAAGGGCAAGTCAATCCAGTGACTCCCCAAGTCCGACATCGTTCCATTGCCAAAATCCCACCAGCGGTACCATTTTGGTCCCGGGAAATAAACCTCGTGGAAGGGTCGCTTGGGTGCCGGACCGAGCCAGAGATCCCAGTTTAGTTGCGGAGGCACCGGTTGTGATTCTTTTGGACGTTCCTGCACAAAAACAATATCACGCGCTTTTTGGGCATCCGCTTTAGATTGGCGTCCCCAGGCCCGACCAACCCAAACGTGTGCTTCTCGCACCG
>JAYGDG010000563.1:0-5581 GCA_046583015.1 Pirellulaceae bacterium
AGCGCGGGAGGCGGGCTTAACACCCGCTTTCTGCTGTTTCGCTCGCACAAAAGCATCCACCGGATTGGCCGCCCCGGCCGGAACCGGTGACTTGCTGAGCGGCTGGAACGACCAGATATTCTCGCGGCGATAGCGACGATAGGTCCAGTCGTTGGCCAATCCCCCGCTGGTCTTTACCAGGATGCCGTCCTTGTTTTCCGGCTGATTCCAGTTCTCTTCCCGGTACTTCTTTTGAGTTACCCGGTCCGGCCAGGGAGCGCCGGCGGTGATCCATTGCCGCAGCAGGTCAATCTGTTCCTTTGTCAGGCGGTCATTTTCCTTGGGCGGCATTTCCAGCTCGTCCCAGAGGACGGCTTGAAACAGCAGGCTATCGTCAGGCTTGCCTGCGACCAGGGCTGGCTCTTCCGATTCGCCTCCCTTGAGCATGCCGGCGCGGCTGCGCAGATCGAGCTTCCCCTTCATCTCCTGCGGCTTATCACCATGGCAGGCAAAACACTTTTGTCTCAGCAGTGGCATCACTTCCACGGAAAACAAACGATCGGCATCTTCCTTGCTGAGCGCCCGCTCCTGGGCCCAGTTGGGCGAAGTGCTACAAAGCAGCCCCAGCAGACAAATGCCTGCCAGTACGGTTGCCAGAGGGTTGTTAGTGGTTTTCATCATGAGCTTGGGGAACCAGGACGGCTAGTCTGTTTTACCGTTGTTTTTTTCCGGTTGCTGACCGCGTTGAAAGAGACCCAAAACGACCTCAATTATAGCATGTGCTTTCGCACATCAGCAATCGTAACCGACGTGCGAAGCAGGCCACTAATCAACCGTCACGAACTGGTTGAGCCTGGTCAGGTAGAGACCTTTTTCCTTGACCTGCTCTCCCGTCAACAGCTGCCAGGTATCGGCATAACCGTTCACTTGCCCTCGATAGTGGTCAACAAGATTACCAACTGAATCGGCCGTGACCGAGTCGGTCTTGTAGTCGACGATGACCCAACCATCAGGTTCCCGGAACATCAGGTCGATGACACCACGGACCAGCGTCGGCAAGCCCGTTTGACTATCGTCAGCAGCAAGACAATGCTCGAAGGGAACTTCGACCAGGCATTTTTCACTCGCCTCTGCCCGCTGCCAAATATCTGACTTCAAAACAGCTTGCACCACTGCCAGCGCGTCGTTAACCATCGCCACGTCAAGATCCTGTTGTTCCAACGCTGTGTAGGCGAGACTATCGAGCGGCACATCCGGCTGCTGCATAGCTGTTTCCAGCAGCAAGTGGATGACAGTTCCCCAGGCAGCCCCCTGGCTACTGCCAGAATTCTTCGGATGCTGTTTGGTTGACTCAACAGTCATTTCCTTGGCCGCTCCGGTTGCGTAAGTCGCCTGTCCCGTATGCTCCCAGGACTGGGCAATCTGCTGTGACACCTGCGCAACGGTTTCTGGTACCAGTTCCGTTTCCGTCACCAGGGGTGCGGACTGTTCACCCGGGTCAGGCAACCTTGGGCAATCCTCCAGGTAGTCGGCGAAGAAATTCCAGTAACTGGTGCTATTTCTCTTCTCCTTTTGGCTCACGATCAACTGGGCCCCGGCGCGGGTGGCAGCCACGTAAAGCAATCGTTTCTGTTCCGATTCAACGAACTGCTTTTCCTCCTGCTGGCAGGTCTCCCAACCCAGCGGGCTGGCCAGCAACGGACGGTGGTAAGACCCGGGCGCGCCCCCCTGAATCGTCAGGTAACCGGTCACCTGGTCAGCCGAGCGGTCGATATGGAGATCCACCGGTGGCGACCATTTGCCGGTCGGATTTGCCAGGAAGACAACCGGTGCTTCAAGTCCCTTGACCTTGTGCAAGTTCATCAGTCGAACCACCGGTTCTCGATCGGCACGCGCTGGCAAACCGTCAAACTCGGCTCCCCGCTCCATCAACTCGTCGAGGTACTCAACTAATTGCGTGGCCGAAGGAAATTGCGACTGTCGTTCCCGTAGCATCTCCAGCACCTTGGCAATCGAACCGGCCTGGACGTTGCCACCGACGTCCGAGAGGGCCGAAACGGTCAGTCCCAGGTCCCAGGTAATCCGTTCCATGGCAGAGACCGCGGGCAAGACGCGAAACCACTGGTTGTAGCGGCGCAGCCTGGCGAAGGCCTGCTGAAAGTGGGCGGAAGTTTCAGCAGCCAGCTCTTTTGGCACGGTTGACTGGTAGAAGAATTCACCTCCTGCTTTTCGAAACGCGTACAATTGTTGATCGTTGATACCAAACAACTGGCTTCTCAACGCGGCCACCAGGGCCACGGAATTGTCCGGTTCGGTCACTGCCCGCAAACAACGTATCAGCCATGCCAGTTCCGGTACCTGGTCCAGCGCACTCCCGCCGGTCACCTGGTAGGGTATCCCCAGTTCCTGGAGCTTCTGCCCATAGTAAGCCAGGTCTTTCTTCCTATAGGTGATCACAAGGAAGTCACCGGGCGTGACCTCTGCCGAGATTCCGCGCTTCGACTCATCGAGGGTACGCGGGACCGTGGCGCCGGCATCAAGCAGTTTTCGCATCGTGCGGGCAATCTGGTCGGCGTCATATTCAACCGTATCCTGGGCTGTGCAATACTCCTCCGGAATCTCCAGGACATGAATCCCGGTCAGCTCACCCTCGGATCCCTCCTGGCGAGCCACCAGCATTTCTGAAATCGTGGGGGAGTACTGGTTGGCCTCCGCGGGAAAGGTGGCCATGAAAATCTTGTTTCCCCAGTCAACCAGGTCATCACGTGTGCGAAAGTTGGCGCTCAGTGAAACAACCACTCCTCCACTACTGCAGATCACTTCTTTTACCTGGTTATAGGTGAAAATATCAGCCCGACGAAAACGATAAATCGACTGTTTTGGATCACCCACCACGAACAGGGAACCGGGCACGGGCTGACAGTTTCGCCACTCCTGTTCGTTAGGATCATGGGCCGTCAGAAACATCACGACCTCTGCCTGGATCGGATCCGTATCCTGGAATTCATCGACCAGCAGGTGGGTAAAGCGGCTCCGAAAATAATTGCGCACTTGTGGCTTGTCGCGCAGCAGATCGGCAGACTTCATCAGCAAATCCTGGTAATTCAGACTTCCCGACAACTGCCTGCGGCGGGCATAGTGCTCGGCAGCCCCGGTCATCAAATCGATCACCAGGTGGTATCGTTTTGCCAGCCAAGGCCTCTTCACGGGATCAACGAACTGCTCACAAAACTCCCTCCAGCGCTGCTGCTCCGCTTGCCCTTGCTGCGGCCCTTCCGGCCAATATTTTTGCACCGGTTTCAAACTGCTGGAAAATAACTCCAGGACTTGCATGAGGTGTGCTGGCGAGCCGAGGTCCCGGTTGCGAGTCAACCGCACGATATGCTCGAAGCGGTTCATTAGTTTGTCGGTACCACGGTCCCTGGGAAAGGTTGGAATCAGCGCTTCCATGTGCCTCACGTACTCTTTCAATGCGGTGATCGTCGGATTCCAGTCGGGCAAGTCGACCTCGGGCGCATCCCAGTGTTGGACATCCGAATAGCCAGCGAATTTCATGAAACCGCTGCGCAACTGGTCGAATTGCAGGCCCAGTTCTCGCAGTTGCCCAATCCGCGCATCATCCTCGGCAATCAAACGATCGGTAAAGTCTTTCCAGGCCTCTTCCCGAAACTGCTGATCCATGTCTTCATCAAGTTCCTGGAATGCCAGGTTCACTCCCGCTTCGATGGGTCGTTCTCGCAACAAGCGGGCACAAAACGAATGAATGGTTCCAATGAAGCACCGTTCGACGCTGGAAATCGCCAGCAGCAATCGTTCGGCTTCAACTCCGGTTGCATCGCCGGCAGCCTTCTCCAATCGGACCTGGAAGCGAGCCCGCAATTCCGCCGCCGCCTTGCGAGTGAAGGTAACGGCCGCCATCGTATCGACCAGGCAGATCCCCTGCTGGATGAGGGCTATCATCCGGTTGAGCATCCCAGTCGTTTTGCCGGTACCGGCAGCCGCTTCCACGAGCATCGTCTTATCAAGCTCGTCGACGATCAACTGGCGTTGATCCTGGTCAGGAGGGTCAGGACGTGATTTCATTTCGTGCGTGATCTCTGTTAAGGGAATTGAATGGGGATCGTTCAGTCTTCGGCCCGCAATTGTCTCATCGGTTCCAATAAATCGTTCGCCGGGTTGTCCAGTTTCAGCTGAGCCAGCGATTCCACCTCGTGACCACAAATCGGCAGATAGTCACAGAACCTGCAATCGGTCGCATCATTGGTAGCCAGGAAGGCACCGTCTACGATCACGCGACACAGGTTCTGCAGAATCTCTCGACCTTGAGCCAGTTGCTTTGGTGTCCAGCTGATGCGATCACCAACTGCTTTGGTGCCTGGAAAGAAGAAACCAAAATGCTTCACTTCCGCCGTGGGATCAATCTCTTGCTTGATCACGTGGCCAACCATGGCCACGTACAAGAACGACTGCACCTTGCGGCCCTGTTGAAACGGCTGGGCCTCCTCGAAGCCCCAGGTACTACCCGTCTTATAATCCCAGACGGCGTAGTTCTTCAGTTCCTCTTCGCCCAACTGATCAATGCGATCCACCCGGCCGCGCACATGAATCGTCTTACCATCGGCGAGCGTTACAGGAATGGCTTCTTCACGATCCAATGGCGTGCCATGCTCACCGGGAGACATTCCCAGTGACGCCTCCAGGTAAAGTGGTCGACAGTCGTGTTTTCGGCAGAACAACTCGTCCTCTCGCAAAAAGGTCAGGGCTGTCTGTTCCATATCCGCCCGTTCCTGTTGAAACGTCATTTCGTTGACCGGCGGATACCGTTCCACGTACCCCTCTACCTGTTCGTTGAGCAACTCCAGCAGGCGGTCGCGATCACGGGCCACCTCTGGAAACCGTTTCTCGGCAACCAGTTCCCGCACAAACACTTCGAACAACTCGTGCAACAGTAGACCGCGGGTCATGGCGTCGAGCCACTGATCGGGATCAACGACGGTTTCATCGGGCAGCGCAAGATCGAGGCCGTAATTAAAGAAAAACGCGCGCGGGCATTCACCGACCGTCTGCAAGCGATTGGCAGACATCACCGGCCCGTCGGCTACCGTCGGGTCCAGATCGGCTCCCGCAGCCGGTACCAGGCCGTCGTAAGGGGTAAATTCCTCGGAAAGCCACTGCTGCTGGGCCAGCCGACCTTCTTGTAAGTGAGGAAACTGCTCATCGACGAACTGGTCCAGGTTTGTAACCTGGTCCTCCTCGGTCAAACGCCACAGCCACCACTCCGCCATATCCAGGCTGGCCGCGGAAGCGGCAGGCGCAAACGACTCAGCCACGGGTAAGCTGCTCAACAGCTCTTTCTGATCACTCTCTGGATTTCCGCTCAACAACCGAAAAAGTGTCAGCAACACCGGGCTGGGGAACATCTCGCGGTCATCGGTTACCCCGTAACAGGAAAAGCTAAGCACCAGGTTTCCGCGGAGGCGAGCCAGTAAACGTGCAAAAGATTCTAGTCGTTCTTCACGCCGCCGTGAGGCGGTCGGTAATTGCTCGGACAACTTATGACGTTCGCTATCAAGCAACAGGGGATCCTGGATACCAGAACCGG
>JAYGDG010000617.1:0-2253 GCA_046583015.1 Pirellulaceae bacterium
TTGATGGCGGAAGCCTGCGAGAAGTGTTCGAGCGAGGCAATGTCGGCAGCGTTCGTCGCGGCGCCCCTGGATTGGTCTTCCATTACACATGCCACTTTCACCCGCCTGTGAGCGTGATCCGTATTGGCGATTACAAGCTGATGCGGCACCTGAATTCCGGTGACTTGAAGCTGTTTAACGTAGCGACGGATTATGCCGAGCAGCAGGACCTCGCCGAACGAATGCCGAAGAAAGCAAAGGAGATGGACCGGATCCGCAGGCAGTACGTTGAAAAGGTCGATGGCGGCACTATGTCGGACGTCTATGCTGCCTACTTCCAATGGCTGGACGAATCCCTGCGGAAGAAAGAGGAACGATTTGGGCGTGACCTGGAGTCCCTCAGTAAGAAGAATCCACCGGACCTCGAAAAGCAGCGTGGGAAGCTGGCAGCGGCCTTGCAAACGGCGAAACGCGAGCACGCAGCAAAGACAGCCATCTGTAAAGATCAGATGACGAATCCATCCTGGCGTGAAACGAGGAAGAATGAAGTTGTCAAACAACTCGGCATAGACAAGCAAGGAAACCCCGTCGATGTGCGTCCGTAGCGGGGTGCGGAAGCGGTTGAGGGCGCAGCAGATCAGGCTGCTGCTGGTGGGAGCCAGAGTGGGGAAGAAAACTGGTGATGCAACCGATCTGCATCACCGCGCAGAAGACATCCCGAGTCGTCTGTAGCGCTCGGGAAAACACGAGTTTCTCGGACCTAGTGGGAATTCTTGAAAATCCGCTGGTAGCGGAGGCGGTTCACCCCCCCGCCGCCGTAACTGCGTCATTTCCAAACCACAAAGTGATGGATTGTCTTTCGGTTTTTGAAACCGAACGTCCCTCTCGGTTCAGTCAGGCCGGCTTGACGTTTTCGGCGCATGGCCCTTTTTGTCCATGTCCTTCAGTGTAGGTCACTAGCTGTCCTTCTTGGAGTTCGTCGTAGCTTACGCCGTCGAGACTTGACGAGTGAAAGAACAAGTCTTTATCGCTCCCGTTGTCGATAAATCCAAAACCTCTGTCCGTGAGCCGCTTGATGGTGCCTTCAGCCATTGTTTCATCCCATAAAAAAAGTGTGCTGCAGCGTTGCCGGAAAACACAGTATTCAGGCTGCTCCACTGCAAAAAGGTTATCCTATCGAACTGGCATGGGACGGATGTCACGTGCCAGACGATGGACGTTGATCGTAAGATGTTTAATGTATGCATAAAGGGCGTAAGAAACAATGCCCGCAAAGGCCAGAAAAACCGGACTCCAGGTGCTTCTGAGCAGCACGCTGCAAGTGCGTGCCATTCGGTGCCAAAAGACCTAAATACCCTAGGGGGGCCGAACTATCGCACGATTCCCCGGGAAACAGGCCAGTTTCAAGAGCAGGCGGGGCAGAATGCGGGCCACTTGCGGTCGAAATTCCACTGGATGCGGAGCTCGTCGAGCTGATCCTGAGCTGGCACGAATTACCAGAGGAGACGAAGATTGGGCAGAGGAAGTTGTTTCAAGGACCCGCTAGAGGATCCCAGGCGGCTCGGCAGGAGCCTCGCCCTCCCAACGCCTTAGTGATTGTCCTGGAAAGATAGCAGCTGCAGTTGCTCATCGATGCCTGGCCGACGCTGAGCCAGCAGACTCTGCAGCAGCAGATCATGCTGCTGGTCGGTTAGTGGTTATTCGTCCTCTGGCGGTGTGGGCTCTTGGGGGTCCGGCTCGGTCGTCGGCTCAGGGGCGACTTCAGGAGACGCAATAGGGACCCCAATGCACCTTCTTAACCAGAGGGATCCAAACAGCACAGCAATCGAAATGTCCACCCCGTTGTAGCCATTGCCGTCAGAAGCCTTGTTCGCGAGAAAGGCGAGGATCAAAAACAGCCACCCAAGAATATGCACGAGGCGAATTGGCTTAGTAACCAAGGCAGTTAAGCCCATCAGTGCGCTTAAAGCAAACAAGACACCCTCAGCCACCTCAACGTTGTGACCAGCAACCAGCATGAAGAACATTATTGCACAAATGAATAAAAAGAGTGTTCTCCCAGTGTTCTTGTATTCCAAGTAGGTGATCGGTTTTCGCTGAAACGTGATCTGTTTTCCGTCAAACATTGTCGCTCTTTCGGTCGGGAAAGACTGGCTTCATGACAAGATTGCCATCGGCGGCTAAAACCGGACAGCCCCCATCTTCGCCCCCTGAGGCGGCGCCTGCAAGTCTTTTGGCAGGCATGCTACCTGCAGACCAGCAGAGGTAAGTGAG
>JAYGDG010000666.1:0-1793 GCA_046583015.1 Pirellulaceae bacterium
CCACAAGACCGAGAAGACGGCCCACTGCATCGAAGTGGACCCATCCGGAAAGTTCGTCTTCGTCCCCCACACGGCGCCAAACAAGGTCTACCAGTACACCCTCGATGCAACCGCAGGTAAACTGGTACCTAACAAGCGACCCTTTGCCAAGGGCCCCGATGAAGACCATCTCTACCATCAACCCAGGCACATTACGCACCACCCGGCGCTAAAAATGGCATTCACCTCCAATGAACGGGGTGGTGGTATCTCCAGCTGGAAATTCAACGGCCGCAAGGGAACCCTCAAACTGGTGGAAACCCTTTCGACACTCCCCCCAAACTACGAGGGCAGCAGTGCGGCAGCGGACATTCACATCACACCCAACGGTCAATTCGCCTACGTCTCCAATCGAGATGTTACCAAGCGACCCGAGGGAACCGCCATGAAAGATACGCTGGCAGCTGTTTCCATCGAGCCGGAAACTGGCAAGATGAAAATCGTTGGTCATTATCCAACTGGACACCATCCACGATCGTTCTGCATCGACCTGGCTGGAAATTTCGTTTTTGCGGCGGGTCAAAGATCCTCCAACCTCTATGCCTATCGCATCAATCAGAAGACGGGAGCCCTGGAACATCTCAAGACCTATTCCACTGGTGGTACCCCCATCTGGGTCATGTGCGCCTGGCAAAAGCCGTAGAACAACTTGTGCAGCAGCAAACCAACTGGCGACACCAACTTTGCGATGGAACGACTATGCAGAACAACGAGAACCTCACCACCGAACGTCCAACCTTCGTCACCCACCTGCAGTGTGGGATGGCGGGGGATCATTATGCTGCAGACCAGGTTCACGAATTATCGAAAGCTGGCAAACCACTACTGGTGAAATATGACCTGAAAGGTCTGGCCGAGGCGGTCTCCCCGGAACAACTGGCTGAGCGGCCAGCCGATATGTGGCGCTACCGCGAATTTCTGCCGGTTCGCCACGTCGACAATATTGTCAGCCTGGGTGAATGCCACACGCCACTGATCTCGCTGCCCAAACTGAAGGCCGGCAGTGGTGACTTGATCATCAAGGATGAAGGACGACTGCCAACCGGTTCCTTCAAAGCGCGTGGCCTCTGCATGGCCGTTTCCATGGCCAGGGAACTGGGCATTAGCAAGGTGGCGATGCCGACCAACGGCAATGCGGGCGCTGCCCTGGCTGCTTATGCCAGTCGGGCTGGGATCGAAAGCTATATTTTCTGCCCGGCAGATACACCACCGATCAACGTAGAAGAAATCGCCGCCCAAGGGGCGCGGGTTTGGCGCGTCAATGGCCTCATCAATGACTGTGGCAAGATTGTCGGCCAGGGCAAGGAAGCAACCGGCTGGTTCGATTTCTCAACGCTCAAGGAACCCTACCGGATCGAAGGCAAGAAAACGATGGGGCTGGAACTGGCCGACCAGTTTGGCTGGCAAGTGCCCGATGTCATTTTCTATCCAACCGGTGGCGGGACCGGACTGATCGGCATGTGGAAAGCCTTCAACGAACTGCAGGAAATGGGCTGGCTGACAGGCAAACTTCCTCGCATGGTAGCCGTGCAGGCCAGCGGCTGCGCCCCAATGGTGAAAGCCTATGAAGAGGGGACCGAGCATGCAGAGCTCTGGGAAAATGCTCACACGGTCGCCGCCGGAATTCGGGTACCCGTGGCCGTGGGAGATTTCTTAATCCTGCGAGCAGTCCGTGAAAGTGACGGCTTTGCCACCGCTGTGGACGACGACGCCATTATCGCTGCCGGCAAGGAAGTCGCCGAGCAGGAAGGGTT
>JAYGDG010000518.1:0-6923 GCA_046583015.1 Pirellulaceae bacterium
GGCATCGATTTTGTTTTCCACATCCGGTGATTACTCGTCTAGAAAAATAACGACTTCTTTTTCCATCATTCACTAAGCGTCTTCTCAGTTTCCAGAATTTTCCTGGCTAACCAGCAACACCTAAAGGTCCGTTACCTAGTATCGGGTCCTGGATAACCCGTAGTTGCACGAAAGGACGGGGCCAGATATTTGATCTACTTAACATACTGGTTCCCTGACTGTTGTACAGGTCTCACCACCTCTGGCAGTTGACCTGATTTTACATGCTGCACCGATTCCGACAAAACAGGCCGGAGGGGTTCAAGGAAACGGATGTTTTCCCGCGATTGGATGAATTTTAAGCTGACTTATTCCCGAACCCAATAGCGGGCCCGATGCGTAACAGATCAGATATAATGTAGGGGTGTCCAGCTGGGATGTGTGTGATTCGAGAGACCGGCTGGTGCTCGTGGAGAAGAACAATGGATGGTTGCTGCGACCGTAACATGAGTGGTTCTGCGGAAAGAGATGTTTAAGTATGAACAAGCGCGTTCTTTGGGTGTTATTGCTACTACTGCTCGTGGGGTCCTCCGCCGTCGTGGTCTTTTTTCGCAATGGTGACAAGTCGAACACTGAGGATCCGGGTTTGTCGCAGCTGGATACGCTCGATTCGGCAGAGGACGACTTTGATATGGTTGCCGCTGGGCATCAAGTGGCTAGTTTCTGCGGCGATTGTCACGCGGTGCCCACGCCGGACCAGTTTCCGCAGGCCGCCTGGCCGGAAGAAATCGAAGATGGTTATCGTTTTTACTTCGATTCAGGCCGTCGGGACCTCAAGATGCCCGCGAAACGCATCGTGTTGGAGTACTACCGGCGTCTGGCTCCCAAGGAACTGCTAGTTGATCCGGGAGTGAAACCAGCAGTTCGTCCCAAAGTCCGTTTTGTGTCAGCTGATCATGCTTATACCAAAATTGACAAGGAGGTTAGTCCTGCTCCACCGGCGGTCGCTAATGTCCGTTGGTTTGGTAACGGGTCGACAAGACCAGCGACAGCGAAGCCGGCTTTGTGGGTTTGTGATATGCGACGGGGTTTTGTCGTAGAGATGTTCTTGTCTCCCGCGGGGGTAGAATATGGTCGCCGGGCGATCGTTCCTCATCCTGCTCATACTGCAATCGTTGATTTAGATAATGACCAGCAGGAAGAACTTCTGGTAGCGGATTTAGGCAGTTTTCTGCCGGAGGATCATGGTAAGGGGCAAGTTCTGTGGTTGCGTCCGCAGGCAGACGGAACAGGTTTTAATTCGGTCAAGCTCCTCGGGGATATTGGTCGAGTGACGGATATTGAAGCTGCTGATTTCGATCAGGATGGTGATCAAGATTTGGTTGTTGCGGAGTTTGGCTGGCGTTCCACGGGGCAGATTCACATCCTGGAAAACCTCGGCTTGCAAGAGGGAATTCCACAGTTTCGCCAGCGCGTGGTAGATGATCGTCATGGTTGTATCAGCGTGACCCCGGTTGATTTAAATGGGGACGGAAAGATGGATTTCGTGGCCTTGCTCAGCCAGGAGCATGAGTCGGTGGTGGGGTTCTTTAACCGTGGCGACGGGACATTTCGTCTGCAGACCATTTTTTCGGCCGATAACCCGTCGTTTGGGACCAGCGGCTTGCAGCCTGCTGACCTGGATCAAGATGGAGACATAGACCTGGTCTATACCAACGGCGACATGTTCGATCGTTTTTATGTGGCTCCGTACCATGGCGTTCACTGGTTGGAGCAGATGGCAGATGGCAGTTGGAAACAGCACTTGCTGGCATCGATGCCCGGAGTGCATCGAGCGGCTGTTGCCGATCTTGATAATGATGGTGACCTGGACCTGGTTGCCTGTGCCTTGATTTCAGACAACATGATGCAGAAATATGATGCAGCCCACTTCAATTCGCTCATTTGGATTGAACAGGTTGGTAACGGCAAATTTGTGACTCATGCTCTGGAAAGTGGGCAGTGCTACCATGCCACTGCAGACGTCGCAGATTTCGACAATGACGGTGACGTTGACATTGCGGTGGGGCAATTTCGGGAAATATCGGGTGCAGTTCGATCAGATGTAACGATTTGGTGGAATCAAACACTTTCGCAGCCTAAGAAATCAGCGGCGAAGGCTGACAGTTCCGGTAATTTGTCCACTAAATAGCTGCTTTGGCTTACAATGAACAGCACCCGCTTGTGTCTCATCTTGGCAGTTGGTTTGATCTCATGAAATCGCGAAAAAAGCCCGTTCGTCGCCCCAAAAAGCCAATTCGTTGGCGGCACGTGGTATTGCTTGTGACACTTATCTGCCTGTTTGCTGGTGGCCGGTGTTGGTATGTCCGACAACCGGCCTGGGCTGCTCATGAGGCATTGCGTTTGGGGGCAGACGATGATGCTGAACAGTTGTTGGAAGCTGCGGGTAAGCGGTGGCCCCAACAGGCATCCTGGAAAGCGGATGTTGAGTTTTTGCGAGCCCGCCTGGCACGTCACCGCGGAAAAATAAGAGAAATGCATGAGCACCTGTTGGCTGCCCGGGATGCGGGTTATGACCTGGGAAAACTGAAACGTGAGCAGACTTTGGCCAAGGCGCAGCTGGGGGAAATGCGGGGAGCGGAAAGAGACTTGGCCACATTACTGAACGATCCGCGGGGAGACGAGCAGGAGATTTGCAATGCTTTCATCCAGGGCTACTTGCAGATTCAGCAGTTTGAAGCCGCACGTCAGCTATTGACTAGTTGGGCCGGCGATTTTCCGGAAGACCCGCGTCCTCTTTTCTTGCGTGGCACGGTCCAGATGAACATCGAGTTATGGAAGGAAGCGGAAGCTGATTTTCGCAAGGCGCTGACCATTGATCCGAAACACTTCCAGTCTGCTTATCACTTAGCGAGTGTGTTGCTGACTCAAAAATATCCTGACCGGGCGATGGAGTACTTTCGTATTGCTGCTCAGGATAAGACACTTAAGTTGACCGCCCTGGCGGGGCAGGGGCATTGTTATCGGTTGCTTGGTAAGCCAGAAAAAGCACGCGTTCTATTGGAGAAGATACTGGAAGATGAGCCCAATGATGTAACGGCCAGTTTTGAGTTAGCTAAACTTGACATGGACAACGGAGATTATCAGAAAGCGCGGGTGCGATTGGAACCGATTGTCGCCGCGGACTCGCGACATACGGACGCTCGTCAACAACTGGCGGTCGTCTTACGTGTCCAAGGTGAGGAGGCGAAAGCCCAGGAACATTTCCTGGCAGTTAAGGAAATTAACGAGCAACTGGCCAATGCCAGTGACCTGGCCGAACGGATTACGATGGATGCTTCCAGTGCAGATACACGTCTGCAAATAGCAAAGATTTACCTGCAGTACGGTTCTCGGCGGGAAGGACTGATGTGGTTGCGCAGTAATTTGACAATTGCACCGGAACATCCAGCATCCCTGAGGGAACTCGAAGAGTATTATCGCGTACGTTATCGCGAAGAGCCAGGCAATGACAGGTTTCTTGAATTAGCAGAGGAATACCAGCGGCGTCAAAACGTGCCGCTTCAGAATACCCCATGATCCAAGTTATCGGTTTGATAATCGCCAAGATGCGACCTGCCACGATTATGCTGGTGGCCGTTTGCCTGTTGCTGACGGGTTGTCCGTCGGCCCCAGAGCAGGAGTCGTCCGAAGAGACGCAGTCGACTGATTCAAATCAGTTTGACCAGCAATCGAACCAGTCGAGCGAAGAAAGTCGCCGACCCGAAGTTGCCAAGGACGTGCAATTAATCGACAAGACTTCGGTCGCAGCGATTGATTTTACTTATCAAAATGGCCGCGAAGCGGGCCATAACGCGATCTTGGAGTCGCTCGGTGGTGGCACCGCGGTTTTGGATTACGATCTGGATGGCCAACTGGATGTATTTTTTACTGGTGGTGGAAAATACGATGGTAAGAAGATCCTGGGATTGCCAGCGGCGTTCTACCGCAATACCGAGGAGTTGTCATTTCAGGAAGTTACGGTTGCGGCAGATTTGGCTGATGATTCGTTGTATACCCACGGTTGCCACGCCGGTGACTTTGACAACGATGGTTTTCCTGACCTGCTCGTAACGGGTTATGGAAAATTGCTGTTGTTCCACAATCAGGGTGACGGGACGTTTCTGGAGATGGCCCAACAGGCAAAATTGGACAACACCCTTTGGAGCAGTAGTGCTGGTTGGGGTGACTTCAACTCGGATGGCCTACTGGACCTCTATGTTTGCAATTACGTGAACTGGTCTTTTGAAAACCATCCGCATTGTGCAGGCGGCGAACCCAATACAACTGAGATTTGTCCACCGAAGCAGTTTGAGCCGTTACCTGACGTTATTTACTACAACAATGGTGATGGGACTTTTCGCAATGCAACGAAAGAAGCCGGCTTGCGCAAAGACGGCAAGGGCCTTGGTGTGCTGCTTACTGATTTGAACTTGGATGGTCATTTAGACATCTACGTCGCTAACGACACGACTGACAACTTTCTTTACATCAATGATGGAAAAGGCGTTTTTAAGGAAGTTGGTTTGTTGCATAGTGTGGCCCTCGATAACACCGGTGTTGCTAATGGCAGCATGGGAGTGGATGTGGGGGATTACAACGGCGACGGTTTGCCAGATATTTGGGTTGCAAATTACGAACAAGAGTCGTTTGCACTTTATGAGAACGTTGGAAAAGGAACCTTTCTGCATGTTAGTGACAAGGTTGGAGTTACCTCGTTAGGTGGACTTTTCGTTGGCTTTGGAACGGCTTTCCTGGACGTTGATTTTGATGGCGATGAAGACCTGGTGGTCATCAACGGACACGTCATTAACTTTCCGCCGTCTGGACGGGTTCGCCAATTGCCTCTGATGCTGATCAATGAAAACAAAAGGCGTTTTGTCCGCAAGCAGTTTGCAGAAGATCAGTATTTTGCCAAGCGGCATCGTGGTCGAGGCCTGGCCCTCGGTGATATGAACGATGATGGCTCCCTGGATATGCTGATCTCAAACAGTTTTGAACCGGTAGCCTTTTTGGTTAATGAAACGACAAACAAGAACCAATGGCTGCGTGTGCGTCTCATCGGACGCCAGGGAAACCGTGATTCAGTTGGATCTCGAATGGTCCTCCACACCTCTGCAGGGGATCAATTGAGAATGGTTAAGGGAGGAGGCAGCTATCTTTCGCATAGTGATATGCGAGTCACTTGGGGAGTTGCCGAGGGCGTCCAGGTCACTGGGCTGACAATCTACTGGGCTGGAGGTGAGTCTCAGGAAATTGATGAGTTGACCATGAACCAGACAATGACCCTGCTGGAACCGGTTGCGGTTACCGCAGAGCCTTAGACATTTTTATTTACTCGATCAAGGTAGTCGAGTTTCAAGGAGTATGAGATCGTGAAGTACCAGACCCCATCGTTCGTGGAGAAGATCCGGAGATCGTTCTTGTCGTTAGCTAGTCCGAGGGGAGCCTGTTGGCTGACTCTACTGGTCGTGGCGGGATTGCTGGCAGGTTGCCAGCCATCGGCGGATTTATTGTCTCCAGAAGAACACTTTGAACAGGCGCTGACTGCTATCGAGCAGAAAGATTATTCAGCGATCGAAGCACACCTGGTTGCCTTGCAAGATGTGCGCGAGTTTGAACCGCATGTCCATCTCTTGGCAGGTGCCTTGGGGAGCCAGGTGGGTCCCACTAATCCGGAACAACGTGATCGGGCGACTAATGAACTGGTGCTCGCTCTGCAACATGATGACACACGGGTTCCTGCCCTGGTCTTGATTGGTATGCAGCAACAGGATGTACAGGCGTTAGAACAAGCATTGAAGATCAATAAGAACTATGTTCCGGCACATCAATGGCTGTCGGTGTTCTACTATAACCGTGGTGCTATGCAGAACGCACATAACCATCTTCAGCGGATTTCAGAGTTGGATCCTTATGATTCCCGACCGCCGTTTTTGCTTGGGATGATCAACCACGATTATCGACGATTTGATCTGGCTGAAAAAAACTTCGAAGAGTGCTTGCGGCGACTGGATGTGCTCGTCAAGACTCCCAATAAACTCCATCTGCCACGAATGGATCGACAACAAGCACTGGCCAAGCTGGCCGCAGCCAGAATTGAACTGCGGGAACATGCCAAGGCACTCAACGCTCTGGAGCTGGCCCTGGAGTCCCGCGTGGTCCTCTGCTTGCGAGCAAACTGCCTGCGTGCGCTGGATCGTGTTGATGAAGCGCGCCAGTATCTTGATCAAGGCATTAAACAGTTCGTTGATGATCCCGGTAGATCCCTTGAAGAAGATGTTATCTACCAGGAGGCACGCCGACTCAAAGGTACCATGCTGATCGAAGAGAAGCGGTTTGCCGAAGCACGAACGGTGCTGGAGCTTTTGTGCAAAGAGTACCCGTTTGACGCCAAGAGCCTCTACAAGCTGGTCCAGGCTTACCGTAGTTTGGGACTGGAGAAAGAAGCCGTTGAGACGTTGAAAGTATATGAACCCCTGCGTGCCAAACGAGAACGTTTCTCTGATCTTCATATTGAAGCAGTGGCGCAACCTGATAACGCTGATACCCGTTACCAATTAGGCAGCTTGGCTCTTGAATTAGGTGAAGGCAAGTTGGCTATCGCCTGGTTCAACGCCGCGTTGGCGATTGATCCGCAACATGAAGAGACGATCAAAGCCCAGACGGACGTGTTTAACAGGCTTTATGGGGTGCCAGAGGGACAGAATCCTGTCCCAGGGGAAACGAAGGAACCGCCGACTGGCGACGAATCGACAGCGAAAGAACCAGCAGCAAAGGAACCAGCAGCGAAAGAACCAGCAGCGAAAGAACCAGCAGCGAAAGAACCGAAATCGTAGCCCAACGGGGACGGTCTCTATATTTCTCGCAGGGCGTTGCCGGCGGTCCGTACAATCCGAGCGACT
>JAYGDG010000766.1:0-5726 GCA_046583015.1 Pirellulaceae bacterium
CCTCGTTGAATTCGATGGATTCGAGAATATTGGCTGGTATGACATCGACATTGATTACCTGAAAGTGATCGATGAACCCTTGCCCAAGGTCGAGGACGAAGAACCGGCAGCAGCCCCTAAGAAAGCGGCACCTGCCAAGAAAGCGGCGCCAGCGGCCGCGAAACCAGCGGCACCTGCCACCGGCGGTGGCATGAGTGTTGCCGATATGCTGGCAGCTGCTCGAGGTGAATCCTCAGCGGCCACCACTGACGCACCTGCCGAAGCTCCGGCAACTCAGGCCGAAGCTCCCGCGGCACCCAAGGATCCCACAAGCATGAGTGTCGCTGACATGCTGGCTGCTGCCCGCGGTGAATCCTCGGCAGCCACCACTGATGCCCCGGCCGAAGCTCCGGCAGCTCCAGTTGACGCTCCTGCCCCGGCAGCAGACGACTCCAGCAGCATGAGTGTTAGCGAGATGTTAGCTGCTGCCAAAGGTGAAACGAAAGCAGCACCGATCTCCACGCAACTGGCTGCTTCCAAGCCCGCTCCACCGCGGCAAATATCAGAAGATTCAGGTCAACCCTCCCGGTATGACATGAAGGGGATGTCTTTTAAAGACTTGATCGCCGCGGCGCGACAGCAGACATCGAGCAGTTCGGGCCCATTTCAGGGTCAACAGGCCCCAGCAGCCGAGGAGACCGTTGCCGAACCTGAGCCAGCAGCGGCAGAGACTGTTGCCGAACCTGAGCCGGCAGCAGTAGTGGAAGAGGCCAGCGAAGCGACTGAGTCGGCACCGGCAGGCAGCTCCGCATTGCCGACCGAGACTGCTGAAATCGTTGCCTTTCTCCGCGGCTAAGGGCTCTTGGATTGGAATCTTGGGCTTACCGGCAGCCGATCAGCGGTCTGACTCCGCTTCAGTTGATCGCCAGCATTCGTTCGAGAGCGATCAGGGCCCAGCGACTGGTTTCGTCATCCACTTGGATCACGTTTACCGGGGTACCGGCTGCCAGGTTCTCCAGGCTCCAGCAAAGATGTGCCTGATCGATTCGATACATCGTAGCGCACATACAAACCACGGAAGAAAGAAAGTGAATCTCCTGCTCGGGATGTTCTTGCTTGAGGCGATTGACCAGGTGCAATTCCGTTCCGATTGCCCAGCACGTACCTGCCGCTGCCGCGCGAACCGTCTCAATGATCTTGCCAGTTGAACCGGAGACATCCGCCAGATCATTCACTTCCTGGCAACATTCCGGATGGACCAGGATCTTGATATCTGGATGACTTTCACGTAACTGATGCACATGGTCCGCGGTGAACATCTGGTGAACACTGCAATGTCCTTTCCAAAGAACAACACGACTGTCACGCAACTGCTGTTCGCTGTTGCCTCCGAAGTCATCATCAAACGGATCCCACACAGGCATCTGGTCCAAGGAAATTCCCATCTGCAGCGAGGTGTTTCGTCCCAGGTGCTGGTCCGGGAAAAAGAGTACCCGTTCTCCCTTGGAAAAGGCCCATTGCATCACGGCACTGGCATTGCTGGAGGTGCAAACAACCCCTCCATGACGCCCACAAAAAGCCTTCAGGCTGGCCGCTGAATTCACGTAAGTAACCGGAATTAATTGATCCGTGTCGAGCACTTCACCGAGGTCCTGCCAGGCAGCTTCAACTTGCTCAATCGCGGCCATATCGGCCATCGAACAGCCGGCAGCCATATCGGGCAACACGACTTGTACCCGTTGCCCTGCCCGCTGCTGCAACCTTTCCGGGCGATTGGCCAGCACGTCAGCCGTTTCGGCCATGAAGTGAACGCCACAAAAGACAATCCAGCGACAGTCTGAGTGGGATGCAGCCAGCTGGCTCAACTGGTAACTGTCACCACGCAAGTCACTATGGGCAATCACCTCATCCTGTTGATAGTGGTGCCCGAGGATCAGCAATTCCTCGCCCAGTTGCTGCCGCACTGCGCTAATCCGCTGCGACAACTCTTCGTCGGAGAGTTCGCGATAGGACGGAAAATCAAATTCCGATTTCGTAGCAACGCTCATCGTACTCCACCAGTTGCCAGGACCAGGAAACACCTTTGATTATACGCTTCCGACAGATCCGGTCCCAGAACCTGTCAGCGAGAAATAACAAATTCCAGTTCCAGCCAGTCTCAACGCAACTTCTTTTCCGGCAGGTTACTCATCAACCGTACCCACTCCTGCTGCAGGTACTCGCTGAGGGAGAGGCGAAGTTTTTCCTGATTTCGCTCGATTTGTTGATTGATCCTGGCAACCAGGTCACCCTGTTTTGCAGCTAGTTGTTTCTCGATAGTTTTTCGCGCTTCACGACCAATGGCGTGAACCAGCGACCCATGCAACTGGCTGATTCGCAACAAGCGAAAGGACTTGAGCTGAAGATGGGCCGAAGTCACCGACGGGATCACGGTCACATCGGGAGGTAGTTTAAGTGGATCAATCCGGATCGCCAGGTTACCCGCTAACTGCAATCTGACCTTCGCATCGACCAGCGCGTTGAGACTAATCAACTGAACGCCTCGATTCCATTGAGCCCAACGGGCCAGCATTTCCAAGCGGGCTTCAATGATTGCCTCAAAAACCAGTCCCTTCTCCTCGGTCACCTGCACTCGATTCAACTCAATGTGAAAACCATCCTGAGGATCCTTTAGGGAAACCTGGTACATCTTCCAGGTACCATGATTGACCCGTTTGCGACGGGGTGCGGTACTGAGTTTGCGGCCCTTGCCCACAATCTTCAGACCAGTGACGATTTCCCGTGTGCCTCCCCACTCTTTCTTGTCTTGATAAGTAGTCGGCATGTGCTGCCTGGCAATCCACATCAGCAGATCACTCATCGCCTCCTTGTTGGACTTGCCAGTGGCCGGCAGAGATTCCTGCGCAGCGTGGTTGGCAGGTGCCCTTTCCTGCTGTCCAAGTAATCGACGCTCCCCAGGGACCGCACAGGCGGTGAGAACTAGCAGGCTGATGACCCACGATTGCTGGCCAGGGAGACAACGTTGAAACACGAAGAGTTCCTTACTGCAAGACCATTGGACCGGAAACGGTACGTGTTTTTCTGGCTTCGATAAAGGTCATTTTGCGGCCAGCCGGCAAGGTACAGGGCAATTGCACTGATATCCGCCCTTCTCGCCATTCCCTTCTCCTGCCGGTCACTCCGCTTAACCTCTCCTCAAAACAGTGGTACAAAAGAAGAGGCTGGTAAGTCTGCTAACCATCGCAACGGCCCGTGGAAATGCCCCATGATCCTAATTATCGACAACTACGACTCCTTCACCTACAACCTCGTCCAACGCTTAGGTGAAATCGATCCGGAGTTACAGATTGAAGTGGTCCGCAATGATCAGATCACTCCTGAAGAAGTGGTTGCTCGCGAGCCCAGCCACCTCATCATTTCTCCTGGACCTTGTACGCCGAAGGAAGCGGGAATTTCAGTCGCTTGCATCCAGCAGATGATGGGCCGAGCTCCCCTGTTAGGTGTCTGCCTCGGCCACCAGTCGATTGGGCAGGCTTCTGGAGCGACCATTGGAAGTGCCAAGCACTTGATGCATGGAAAGACCGATTCCATCCACCACGATAACCGGGGGCTGTTTGCCGGACTGGAAAACCCGTTCATCGCCACGCGCTATCACAGTTTGATCATTGAGCCGGGTACCCTGGATGATGCCTACGAAATCTCCGCTTGGGCCTATGCTCCCGACGGTTCGCAGGAAATCATGGGAATTCGTCACAAGGAACATCCGGTCATAGGCTGGCAATTTCACCCCGAGAGTTTTTTAAGCGAAAACGGACCGCTGCTGCTGGAACGATTCCTGCAACTGTGAACCCGCATGTGGATAGCACGATGGAAGCCCTATTACACACGCCCAACCTGACTGACAGACCAAGATGATTTCGGTTGAACAAGCGCTCGAATTGATCCTCCAGCAAATCCAGCCCGCGCCAGGCGAGTCAGTCGCCCTTGGTGAATCGGTCGGCCGCGTACTGGCTGAAGAAATCCTCAGCGATCTCGATTCGCCTCCCCACGACAAATCCATGGTGGATGGTTATGCCGTACTGCGAAGTGACCTGGTAAACCTGCCGGTCAAGTTACGTGTGCAGGAAGAAGTCACCGCGGGACAGGTGCCACAAGCTGCCGTGCAAGCGGGCTTGACTACACGAATCATGACAGGTGCTCCCGTACCCGCCGCAGCCGATGCGGTAGTCATGGTGGAACAGACTCAAACCTCCAGTGATGCGGATGGAATCGAATGGGTGGAAATCGGCGAAGTTCGTTTACCAGAATCCGGTAACATCATGCCACAAGGCACTTCGCTGCGAGCCGGGGACGTGGTCCTGCCGCCGGGACGGATCATACGACCTCTCGAGATTGGACTGCTGGCCGAGGTAGGACGACACCAGGTCCAGGTTAGCCATGTTCCTTCAGTAGCAATTCTCTCCACGGGAAACGAACTGGTCGACGTCGACCAGTCACCGCGAGCAGGTCAGATCCGCAACAGCAACGGCCCCCTCTTAAACGCTCTCGTACAACGGGCCGGCGCGAAACCCGTTCCGCTGGGGATCGGTAAAGACAACCTCGATGACTTACGACAGCTAGTCACTCGAGGACTCCAGGAAGATGTCCTCGTCTTATCGGGTGGTGTCTCAGCCGGTGTACTGGACTTGGTCCCCCAGGTTCTGCAGGAACTGGGAGTGCAACAAGTCTTTCACAAAGTCAATCTGAAACCAGGCAAACCACTCTGGTTCGGAGTAACCGCTAATCCTCAAACCCTGGTCTTCGGATTACCGGGCAATCCGGTCAGCAGCCTGGTTTGCTGCGAGTTATTCGTCCGTCCTGCCTTGCTGGCACTGGCTGGGGCAGATCCCCAAGGATTGGAGCGTGGACGGGCGACTTTAAGCGAATCATTCCATCAACGAGCTGCCCGCCCCACTTTTTTTCCAGCCCGCATGTATCTGGAAAACGGTCAAACACGTGTCCAACCACTGCCCTGGAAAGGTTCCGCCGACCAACGGACCTTGACCGATGCCAATTGTCTAGCCTATTTTCCGGCGGATAAGCAGCACTACGATGCTGGTGATTCCATTTCAATTTATCGGCTTTAACACCCATCACGGATGGCAGGAACGCAATGATGCAATGGCCCGCACGGAGGCCCTGGTACCAGAGCTGTTTTGTCCTTAATCTGGCCGGCGGCCTGATTCTCTGGACAGCCTTCCCCCCACTGGGCTGGTGGCCACTGGCCTGGATTGCCCCCTGGTGCTGGTTTGTTGTCATTGATCGCCAGCTCCAGCAAGCCCCGACGGACAACGATCCTGCTGCCAGTGGCCGGCGCCGAAGACTCAGAGACCACTTCGACGGTTCCGCCTGGCTGCCTTCCTGCCTCTGCTGGCTGCTGCTGTTGCAAGGACTGCGTTTGGCCCACTGGGGAACCCACTTCGGCTGGATCGCGCTGGGTATGTACCTGGCAGTTTATCTTCCCGTCTTTCTCACCCTGACCCGCAGACTCACTCAAAGAACCTCCCTACCGCTGCCCCTGGCAGCTGCCGTCAGTTGGACGGTCCTGGAATGGATTCGTGGCCATTTGATCACAGGGTTTTCCTTCTGCTTGCTGGCCCACACCCAGGCCCAGCACCTGTGGCTGATTCAAGTGGCCGATTTTAGTGGTGCTTATGGAGTCAGTTTTCTCGTCATGCTTGTGAGTGGCCTGATCTATCGCGCTGGCC
>JAYGDG010000815.1:0-3222 GCA_046583015.1 Pirellulaceae bacterium
ACACAACTTAACCACGTGGCCCTGCATATTAAGGCTGTCGACGTCAGCTGTGATTTTTATTCGCGAATCTTGCAACTGAAGTCGATTCCTCGTCCCGATTTTGACTTTCCCGGAGCCTGGTACCTATTGGGAGAAGACCAGGAACTGCACTTGATCGGCGGTCGAGAACTGGATGTTGTCGGGCACAACCGGGGAAACCACTATGCTCTGATGGTGGATGACATCGACACCTGGGAAGAATACCTCATTGAGCAGCAGGTCGAGTACCTGCCCCGGCGAACGCGGCCAGATGGAGCCTTCCAGATCTTCCTGAAAGATCCTGATGGCCACGTCATCGAGTTGTGTACACCACCGCCCAGTTCTTAGTCTGCAACTTCATGAAAGCATAACTGGACGTGGACCTTCAACTCCAAAATGCTGGTGTGCTGGTTGTCGGAGCCGCCCAGGGAATTGGGCTGGCAATCGCCAGCGAGTTTTGTCGGGAATCGTGCCGAGTTGCCTTATGGGACATTGACCCCCAAGTTACTTCGGCGGCCGCTGAACTTAAAGCCCAGGGGTCCACACAAGTCATCTCGGCAGTGGTGGATGCCACGAATCTATCGCAAGTCGAAGAGGCCACCCAGGCAACGATCGCTGAACTGGGATCCTGCCAGCACGTGGTCTACGCAGCCGGGGCAGGATCTGGAAAATATGGCTTCCCTTTCTGGAACTTACAGCCGGCCGACTGGGACCGCGTGCTGCAAGTCAACCTGTTGGGCGCCGTCAATGTTGCTCACACGTTCGCACCCGTACTATGTGAACATGACCAGGGATCCCTGCTGCTGCTGGCCTCCGTCGCTGGGCAGTGCGGGTCTCAAACAGATCCGCCCTATAGTGCAGCCAAGGCTGGCCTGATCAATTTCATGCAAGCTGCTGCTAAAGATTTCGCACCCTACGGTATTCGTGTCAACGCCTTATCGCCAGGCATGGTGAAAACCAGTATCAACCAGAGTGTCTGGAAAGCATGGCATGATTCCCAACCGGAAAACGAGCGTCTTTCATACGAGCAGTGGGCCAGCAGCAAGATCAAACAGGTCTCGCCACTCGGTCGCTGGCAAACCCCCGAAGAAATCGCCGCCATGGCTGTCTTTCTCGCCTCACCGCGATGCCAGAACGTCACTGGCCAGACAGTTAATGTGGATGGCGGTCAGATCATGCACAGCTGAGCCCGACATTCTACTCGGGGATCACAGTCAACCAGGGATCGATCCGTTTCCAGTTAAGGTTCGTAACTTGATAATAGGCAGCGTGGCTCTTTTTCCCGTCTGCCGTGGTACCGACGACCCTGACCTGGCCGGAAAATACTTCTCCCTCCCCTTGGATCACCAACTTGACTGCTTTTGCGGAGTCCCCCTTGGGCAGCGATTTGACAGCTTCCGCAGAAAAACCAGGTGGCAATCCCGTGACGGTGATCGAAATCTCTTCGGCAAAACCATGTTTACGGGTGACCGCAATGGGAATTTCAAGCTTGGCCTTGGATTTAATAACAAATACTTCGCTGGCCAGCTTCAATTGAAAATCTGCTGCCGGCCTTCTGGCCTGAACACGGTAGACGTACCGTGGGCCACCGTCACGATGCAGATCACGAATCAACAAGTCATAACGACCATCGGCAGGCGCGCTGAAGGAAAGCTGGCAGTCTCGGGATTTCCCCGTGTCATCGACTTCCTTAAGCACTTTACCTTCCGCATCCAACACTTGCATCAACGGATCCATCGAATACCCCAGCGAACGCGACACCACTTCAAACTCAATCGCCTCCCCTTTTTTCGCCGAAAAGCGAAAGACGTCCTGATCCGCAGGTGATTCGAGTTGTCCTCCAATCAGCGCTGGAATCGAAATCTCTTGTGGTTGTTTCTGTGAGCTCGATTGCTCCGCAATGGTCGCTCCCTGCAACGCTGCCGGCAGGACAACAAGATTTTCCGTCTGAGGGCGAGTGACCAGTAGTATCTCGGGACTGGCCGGATCAGCCGTGCTAATGTCAGCCAGCGGTAACTGTTGGCCTGCTGGAAAGTTCCAGCCACCTAAAGATGCGGCTGGCGAGCTTCCCTCAACTGCTGCCGCTGGTAACGCATGATCCAGGTACGGCTGGGTCGTCGCTGTTAACCGATAAACAAAGTTGGCGGCGCCAGCAAATCCAATCGTACTGTTTGGAGTTAGCGGAAAAGCAAAGATTCGAACCGTGTAGGTGGCTTCAGCAGGTGCCGAAAAAATCACCATCGGATCGATATGGCGGGCATCGTCATTTTGTGCCAGCACGAAACCCCTGGCATCACAGACCTGCATCACCGTATCCATCGGTGCTCCCAGAATCCGGTTGGCCTGGACTGCTGCCACCAGTTGCTCACCTTTCTTGAGGGCAATGGAGTATTGATCAACATCACCGCTCTTTTCCAACTTGCCATTGACTGTGCAGGAGGCAGCCAACTGTTGAGCTTCGCTCTGTTTATTGTTCGGTTCTTTTTCAAGGACTTGAGGCAACTCGCCAACCAGCAATGGCCTTAAAACAGTGGCACCTGACCCATTGTGTAAACGAACAAGATAAATGCCGCCGGTAGCATCCTGGGACATGGTTACCTTGAGCTTGCCCTTGTCCTTGGCCGCTTCAATTTGAAGTCCTGGTCGATTGACCCAGACCTTGACTGGCCACTGATCCAACTTGCCGGTAGCAGTCACCGTAACCGTTTCACCACGCTGCACTGCCGGGGGGAAAAAGAACTCGAGCGTGGGGGGCTCAGCATCAACGGTCAGGGCCGGAAGCGCTGCCAGCAATCCAGCGAGTATGGAGAGTAGCCGGTAACCGCTGGCCTGCAGCAGAGACGTGCGATCCCAACCGGTGGCACAAATCGAACGATCGATTCTCATCCCATCAACTCACGGATGGGATTCGCATCGCTGACCAGGTGCGTTGGACGACCTTCCGGGGTATAGAGCACTTTTCCAGGGTTAATACCCAGTTTCTTGTAGACCGTGGAAACAAAGTTTTCTGGTGATAAAACCCGCTCCACTGCAGCGTAGCCCTTGCGATCGGTAGCTCCGACCACTTGTCCCCCGGGCGTCTTGCCGCCGGCAAACATGACGGACATCGCATTGGACCAGTGGTCGCGGCCCCCCCGATCATTCACCTTCGGCGTTCTGCCAAATTCACCGAGCGCAATAACGAGGGTAGAATCGAGCATACCT
>JAYGDG010000083.1:0-1880 GCA_046583015.1 Pirellulaceae bacterium
ATGATGGCACCGTCTCGGAAATACTCAACCACCTGGAGGATGAGATAGTCGGGGTCGGTATATTGTGCATATTTTGCCTTGAGTGCAGCCGCTTTCTCCAGGTCGTCTTCTTCAAAGATCAACTCGCCGTTGACCGCTGCAAACGGCGTTGCAGGCAACCCGGCCTTGTTATAAAGATTCGAGTTTTCCGGTACCGCGTTGTATGCGTATTGAACGCCAATCGGCCTGGGAACGCTCTTTGAAGTGACAGCCACGGTATTACCAACAATGACAGCCTCGGCAGCGTGCCATTTTTTATCCTTACCGCAAAGGCGGAAATGGTTCAGCTTGTCATTCGGAGTCGGCTTTGCCGGTTCAACGAACTTGTCCGGTTCCCGGTAGTCCTTGGCCAACCCTTTATTGCCAACCATCAGACCGTCAAAGAGACTTTCCTTCTCGAACGATACGATGACTTCACTGCCTTTGACTTCGTAACCGGTATAGATCGGACCAGTATAAGCGATGTCTTTGCCGTACTGTTTGGCCAAAGCCCATCTTGCCAGCCTCATGCCCGGATGAAGTTTGTTGTAGTAGTGAATCCCTTGCGGCCTGGCTGAGTTGAGGTCTGACTGGACGACCATCCCGACATTCCTTCGGTTGTTCATAAAGAACAGGTGCTGGACCTGGCGGATGTCAGCAAATCCAACCGAGTCCGGATCTGGAGAGCCATAGCACTGCATTTGAGTGAAGTAGAACGGCATATCAGGCATGCCCCAGGCATCTCGCCAACCATCGACAAGGGCCTCCATTCTTGCTGCGTAAATCCTTCCGTCGCCCGAGTTACTTGTACCCTGACACCAGATCGCACCGCGAATAGCATACGGAACCACGGGGTTGATCTTACCGTTGAAGAATTGAGATGGCCCTCTCCACATACCAGCGATTCCGGGCAGGTTCGGCCGGGCAGGTATCTTACCGCCAGCAACAGCAGCCTCGCCGGCAACTTTTTGCCAAACCCTCAGATCCCCGTAGTATTGATCAAACACTTTACGTCCTTGCTCGGTCAGCGGGTCCGCGTCGTGAATCAGGTCAGCGTCTTGTTTGAGCTGGGGATGTTTTTCGATGGCCTGGCGTTGGGTGAATGCTTCTATCCTGGTATTGCTATGATCGCTCAGCAGAATGCCGATTGGCATGTCCAATTCTTTATAGAGTGTGTACGCAAACGACAGTGACAGAGCTGAGAAATTTCCCGCGCTTTTATGTGTCTTCCATCCGCCATCCGAAGTGGATTTTTTCTGCGGGTAGAGAGCCGATACTGTATTGATGTTGATCTCTCTTATCGGAATGTCTTTTTCCGAACTGGCTATTTCACGCGCGATTCCGCTGCACATGCTCTTGTTGGCGATCCAAACCATATTGGATTGGCCAGAGGAGAACCACACTTCACCAACCAGTACGCCTTGAAGAACGATCGATTCGTTCCTGTTGTTGGTCACAGTCAAGCTGCGTTCTTTGTGTGATACCGCGAGTGGCTTGAGCTTAACTATCCAATCGCCAGATTTGTTGGCGACGGCCGTCTTCTTTTGGCCGGCAAATTCAACGGTGACTTGGGCATCGGGCGCATCAAAACCCCATACCGGTACCACGGTTTGTCTTTGCAGGATCATGTCATTCGTGAACGGCGCAGCTAACTCCAATTCCTGCTCGGCTGCCGCTGCGACTGCCGTAACCGACAACAAAACAAACGAGACAAAAACATTCATTCTTCGTGACATGATTACCGTTCCGCAGAGGCGAAAGAAATGTTAAACCAGTGGCTTGAGGTGAACTGCTTGAAGCGGGTCAAACAAGCTAACATTTCTGCTACTAGTTATATGTTGCTGTTTGTGGTCGACCAATAA
>JAYGDG010000570.1:0-10004 GCA_046583015.1 Pirellulaceae bacterium
TGTCATCTGGACCACGGCACCTTTACTGGCGGTGTAAGGCGTTCGGTTTGCCAGTCCCACCAGTCCCAGCGTGCTGCCCAGGTTAATGATCCGTCCATAACCGGCTTGCTTCATGTGGGGCACAACAGCCCGTGCACACAACCAAACGCCATTCACGTTAATCTCCTGGACCTGCTGAAACTCTTCGTAGCTCACCTCATCAATCGGACCACGGATATTGACGCCGGCATTATTGATCAAGATGTCGACTTTGCCACACTCCTGGATTGTCCGCTCCACCAACCGGGCCACGTCCGCTTCAGAAACAACATCTGCCTGGAGACCGATTGCCTTGTGACCAAAGTCATTGGCGATGGTCTCTGCAGCCGCCACGACTTCCTCTTCGTGGCGACTCGCTAACACCACGTCCGCCCCGGCAGATGCCAGTCCGGCCGCCATGGCAAACCCCAGGCCCTTCGAACCACCGGTAACAATGGCCGCGCGACCCGTCAAATCAAACTGTTTTATTCCCGGTAACATTGCTTCCTCGCTCGTAAAAAAAGATCATTCAACGTAGTCAACGAAAACTGGACTCGACCATGCCATTTCCAAATCCTGCTGCGTCACTCGCAGCCAGTAGGGTTGCCAGCCGGCTTGAGGAGATTCATCTCGCATCTCCCAACTAACCTGCGTTTGCTGGCCGGTTGGCACGGGGCCAATCCGGATCAGGCGGTCCAAAACTCCCAGCGAATATTGCTGCACTTGCTGCTGAATCTCGGCTAGGCCAACTTGAATGCTACATTGTTCCGCCGGTGCCCGAGACATTCTCATCGGTCCATGTTCACCGTGACCGCCAAAACCGGGACCGGTAATAAGCCGCGTGCCCACAGACAATTGCAGAGAAACCTCGCTGGCATCATCAAATTCCAGGTCCAAGTCAATCGCCATCGGATATCCACAGCCCCAAACCTGCCAGTTTAAGGACTGCTCATCCTGCTCCCGAATGGCAGAGCGCGGACTGTCAAAACGCTGGCAACTGACCTCCTTGATCCTGGCGCCGTGCAGGCAGAGTGAGCCATCCCAAATCACGCCCGAGTAACTCATCATGCGGCTCGACCCGGCCCACAAGATGCGTACACGGTTCGGCGCTCCCTGTACGTCCAGCGGCGCCTGGCCAATACACTCCAGGCCACGGAATAGCTCTACTTTCTCCAGTGGAGCCGTACCCGTTACGCTGGCCCGGATCGTGGGCGCCGAATCGGTTGCATATTCACTTCCCATCCAGTTTCCATCGGACTCCAAGCCCACGATCAGGCGTGCTCCGGTTGTCGCATACACCCGTCGTGCCCGCATGGCCTCAAAGAAAGAGTCGAGGGTAACATCCTGGGCATAGATTCCGGTCAGGCCGGCCTTCGAGTAGCGGCGCGTCTGGTATCCGGGTCGGTCGTCACCGGGGCGTCCGGTATAGCTGTCACTGCCTCCCAGGAACCCCATGTGGTAGCCCCGCTCAATCGAATCCCGTAACATCCACTCAAAGGCACCATGACTGGAAACGATCTCGACTGCCGGTTCCAAGGATGGATCATGGAATTGGATGTCCGAGTGCTGGCCACCAACGTGCGGTGTGATGATTACATCCGTATTGCGATAAGCATCGTAGACATCGCGAACATGAAGCAATTCAGCCGTAACTCGTTCGGATCGAAACATTGTCTCAGCAGCAGCATTGCGACGGGCCGACTGGCCATGACGTCGAAAGTAAATGTTGTGATGTCCACCTTCCCAAGTTCTGCCCGACCACTCGTATCCAGGAATCGGTACAAACACGCCTGGCTCGTGAAAGGCAACTTCCTCTTGCTGCTGCACTTCCCAGTCCTCGGCAGAAATAACGTCCGCATTCCGCTGGTAGCCAACAAAGTGGATGCCAGCGACATCCCGGGCGTACCGATAGAATTCCCCGATCTTTGAGTTGAGTACCAGTTGACCGCCATGCGGGTCAGCCCATAACAATTGCTGCGGAGCAGGAGTCTCGGTGATCACCACGGGATTGCTTTCGCCCACCAGTCCATGCTCTTCTTCCAGGGCCTGGACCGTACAGGTCCCCGACTGGATCGCCTGGCAACCGTCGATCCAGAGCGTGGCTTCTCCCGGACCCAGTTCGAACTGGTCCGCCGGCAGACGGATTAATTCCGCCTGGAATCGAACCGTTCCCGTGTATCCATGGGCAGGATTTCCCCACTGGTCTTCTGCTTTAAGAAGCAGGCGAAAACCCTCGCCAATTGACAGGGTAGAAGGGACCGTGACCACCAGCTTGACCGGTTGATCACCTACCACCGACAGGTGAGGTGAATGGGCCAGTGTGAATCGTTCCTGCTGGTCCGGCAATTCCACATCAACCCAAAAATATCGCCGTTGATCAATAAAAGTCTGGGCTCGTGTCCCGGGATTACCATCACCCGGATCTCCAAAAACAACCTTCAGTTGTTCACCACTTTGTAGTTCACGGCCACCCAGAACCACCACCAGTTTCTTCAGATTGATCGCTTTGACCATCGCTTGAACCCCATCCGGGGTTTGCAACGTCATGTAATCCGGTGCCGCCGGGTCGAGAAATTGTGGCATCTCCCAGTCAGTATCGGAATCCGTGTAGATGTGCAGGCAGCTACCCACGGGCAAGTGATTAGAACCACACGTGTAGGTCAAATGCCACGTGCCATACTGCCCTGCGACAATGGCGTCGGCTGGATCCAGCGTGACAACACCATACTGGTCACCTTCAACATATTGACTCATGACAACACCTCTCCTCAGCCTTGGTGGGGATCTTCGAATATAAGAGAGACGATTCAGAGATTCAATCGTACGCTGATTGGCATTTGCCAAATGAAGCCCTAAACTTGAAGTGACTCTTGGACACCACCTGCCCTTTACCCATTCACCTGCCATGCGACGAAAACCGCTTACGCTGCTGGTCCTGCTGCTGGTCCTCTCACCGGCAGTGCTGCCAGCTGCCGAACCGACCAGGATCCGTCTGTCGATGACGTTTGCCCCCGGGGAAGACCTGGGGCAGAACCTGGGATCCCTGTTTGAAGTGCGCGATTCCGGAGGACGCGTGGTAGCCGGCGCCGGTTTCATGGAAGCCTACAATACGCGATTTCGCAGCAGTCGACACACCTTGCAGTTCTTTCTCCGTCCGCAGAAGGACGCCGACAGCTTTTCCGTGAAACGTCTGCCGCACCCGGACCTGGGAACCGGCGTCTACCTGTTCGATTCCAACGAAAACCTGTTTGCCTGGACGTCTGAGAAAAACAACTCCGTGCGGCGCTGGAATGCTGCTGTCAACAAGTGGCAACCCAGGGTCGCTCCTCAGAACCCGGTGATTCGCAGCGGCGATGGCATCATGCAACTCGGATCCGGGTCGCTGGTCTTCAGCAATGGCCAGGTCCGTTTTAATGGCCGCCAAATCCTGGCTCCGGCCGGGCAAGGGAGCTATTTTAATTTCTATTATGCCCAGGGGCATCTCTTCTTCTATCATCGCTTGCGGGCCGACCAGGGGAGTTTCACCAGGATCTATGCCTGCCCTTGGACCCCGAAGATAAAAAAGCCGATCGATGTTCAGCAAGCAACGATCTTGAAAACACCTTACGAACAGGAAACTCCTTTTTCGTTCGGACAATTCAAGAATGAAGTCCTCACCGTCTCTAACATGGGGGGCGTCTACATTTTCAATGGTGCCAGTTGGCGCACGCTGCTGGCACCCGATCACACGGTCAGCTACCAGGTTTACTCGATGCTCAACTACCATGATCGCCTGCTACTGGCCCAATATCCCACGGGAAACCTCATCGAGTACCATGACGGACAACTGAAACACCTGAAGGGATGGCCACCACGTTTACCGGGCGTGGCCCGCAACGCTCGGGAAGCACAAACCACGGCGATCTATCGTGGCGACTTGTTTGTTGGCGTCTGGCCCTGGGCCGAGCTGTGGCGATATAGCCGTGATGAAAAAAAATGGCATTCGATGGGTCGCATGTTCAGCCACCCGGAAATCACCAACAAGACCACCCATCCCTACGAAGCTGCCGCGAACGAGTTAAAACTAGTCACCAACCACTGGGGACAACGCGTGACCGGCCTGATTCCCCTTCAAGATGGGCTCAGGCTCTCCACATCCTCCAAGGGAACGGGGCTCTGGCAGGAGCGTTTCAACTTCCTCGATGAACCGCAGCGGCGCGAATATGGTGCGGTTCTACAACTGAATATGACAGGCAACCTGGCCACCAAGATCCACTGGCAGGACAAGCCCATGCAGTTCGAGTTCCTGATCCAGGAAAATCAAATGATCATCCGTCAGGATGGTCACACCCTGGCAACTGCCACCGCCGCCAGCCCATCGTCATCCACTGTAAAAGGCTGGTCCGTTCACTGGAAAGAGGGTGTTTTCGGACCACTCAACGCGCGGCTACTGAAAACAGCAGTCGAGGGTCTGACCAGGTAGCATTCGCCATCCTGCCACTACTTCTTGCCAATGCAGAACAGCTTCTGGTTCACTCGAATAAAGAGTTGACCTTGCGAAGCAATAATGCCAGAGCGAACCGGATCATCACTTGGCTTATCCATCCAGTTTTCACTGATGATTTTACCGTCTGCTGCGTTGACAACGATCACGTCACCCACGAAGTTGACAATGTAAACCTTGCCGTCCGCTACCAGGGGAGAGGCTTCGAACTTGAACGTACCGGGCGTACGCAGTATCCACTTGGTCTTGCCACTCTTGGGGTCAACGCGTGAAAGGCTCTTGCGAACGTCACTGAGGATAAAGAAGTCGCCGTCGGCAAACGCTGGCGTTGGAACGTCCGACGACAGGTCCCGTGTTTCCTTGCTCGTCCAGGCGATTGCCTTGTCGGTGAGCTTACCCGATCCCCCGGCCTTGATGGCATAAATGGGATCTCGTTTCGGAGCACAAACTAAAATCACTTCTTGACCCACAACCGGAGATGGAACCAAACGCCAGTGTCCGATGCGGCTTGGATTCCAGGTTCCCCAGCGCCACAGTTCCTTGCCACTGTCAGGATCGTGTCCGGTCAAATCATCACCACCCACAATGATCAGTTCCTTGCGACCACCGGCCGTGTAAGGAATGGGGGTACTGAAAGCTTCTCGCGATTCCGCCTGGGCCTTGCTGGGTCGCACATGCCGCCACAACGTCTTGCCCGTCGTCGGATCCATCGCCAGCAGATAGGATTCATTCTCTTTATCAGTGAAGCCGGATCCTCGTACCGCGGTATCTCGCTGCAAAACCTGCAAGTAGAGTTTGCCGTCAAACAGCAGGGGACTCGTACTGAAGGTCCACTGGAAAGCAAAACTGCCCAGTTCCTTCTGGATGTTACGCCCCCACAGCTTCTTGCCCGCGAAATCGTAAGTGATCAGCTCACCGTTACCAAAAAAGAAAACCACGTGCTTTCCATCAGTCGCCGGCGTGGGCGCCGAATAGTTACTGCGTGAATCGCGGTTAAGCCCCTTACTGATTTCATGATCCCAAAGCAATTTTCCCGTCTTGCGGTCAAGACACATTGCCTTGAGCGTCTTGGCCTTGGCGTCGGTACTGGAAACAAAAACATGGTCTCCCCAAACGATCGGAGTTGCGGCGCTGGCTCCAGGTAAATCAGCGACCCAGGCGACATTTTCAGTCTGACTCCACTTGGAGGGGAGATCCTTCTCCGCCGTGGAACCGTTGAAGTTAGGCCCGCGAAACTGGCCCCAGTTGTCTGCTTGAGCTACGGACGCAACCATCAGCACTAAGGCCAGAAATGTAGTCGTTTTCATGCCACCAGTTCTCCATCGTCTTTGTTGGCTAATAATTCAGACACAGACGCTCCCATCAACTCCTCGGAGCTCACCTATCTTATTTCCTGAATACGAACCAATGCAAGCAGGGAAGCCGTTTAACCGCCCCTCTGCCAGGAACGACGGACTGACGTAAACGCTGTAAAATGCGTCTCTTGTTACATCCTCAACGGCTTACCGCAGCCAACTGGCAAACAGACTCGTTTTAACTCTAAAATAGATTGACGTTTGCTGGCCGACCAAGAACCACTGGGAGTCTCCTTGGCAATGAAAACTAACTCCACTCTGCTTATCATCTACCTGGCCAGCATGGTTGGCCAGCTGTCAGCCGCACCCCTGCCGGCACTGAACCCGCTGGTACGAGTCGTCGACATGAACATTGGCGAATCGGCTCAGGTCGTGCTCTCCGATGGAACTCGCGCTCAGGTCAAAGTTCTGGGCCTCAAGGAAACACGTGATACCGTCTGTTTTGCCGTTCGCCAGGCTGAAGTCACGGTGGAAGTAAATGGAACGCAAGTCAAACTCGTTTCGGCAACGTACCACCTGCCCAGGAAAGCCGCTGGCGTGCAGATCGATTGCACGATCACCAGGGGCTACAATAAGAACGGCAGTCCTTCCTCGTGGAACCTGGAAAAAGACGTCCGCCTGCGACTCTGGCCGGCAAAATCACCATGGATTCAGCCCGGTACTTTCATTTACCCGGTCAAGCAGAAGTGGTTCGCCAGTTACACGCAGATGGCCAACGTTCCGGTCTACGTGGATGGAGGTGAGCGACCCGGGAAAAGGTCGATCTACTATCATAGTGGACTCGATATTGGGGGCAGCGAGGGACTGGTCGAAGTCATCGCGGCCACCGATGCACTCGTTCTCTCCGCTGGAAAATCGGTCCTCGACGGGTATGGCTCGGAAACCCCGGTTCGCCCCCGCTACGATGTTGTCTATCTGCTCGACAGCCGGGGCTGGTTTTACCGCTACAGCCACCTTAAAGAGATCGACCCCAAGATTGTCCCGGGCCGGGTCATCAAGATGGGAAGCCCTGTTGGCCTGCTGGGTAAAGAAGGAGGCAGTGGTGGCTGGTCACATCTGCATTTCGAGATTAAGAGCAAGCAGCCCTCCGGCAAATACGGTACCGAGGAGGGCTATGCCTTCCTTTGGGAATCCTACCAGCGACAATACCAACCCGCGCTGATCGCCGTGGCGAGGCCACATCACTTAATCTGGGCAGGTGAATCCATCACACTCGACGCCCGTAAGTCATGGAGCAAGTCCGGGAAGATTGCCCGCTACAGCTGGCAATTCGACGATGGTACCGGTGCTGCGGGTGCCCAGGTAGAACGGACCTACCAGCAAGCGGGCACCTATAGCGAAGTCTTGAAAATTACCGGTCCGGACGGCCAGGTTGATTATGATTTTGCGGTTGTCCAGGTGATCGACCAGCGGCAACCAGGCCAGCTACCTCCTTCGGTTCATCCCAACTACTGGCCAACTTCTGGAATTCGAGTCGGCACGCCGGTAACCTTCAAGGTGCGCACCTTTCGCACGACCGACGGCCAGGAAGAATGGAATTTCGGAGACGGCAGTCCAACGGTCACCGTGAAGTCAGATGGAAACGCCGTGAAACATGCTCCCGATGGCTACGCGGCGACCAAACACCAGTTTAAGAAACCGGGCCATTACATCGTCCGTGTCGAGCGCACCAACAAGGCAGGATTGCGTGGGGTAGGCCACTTGCACATCCATGTTGAGCCCTAATCGTTTCCTCGAAAAGCAGTTTTTCAAGGGTGCATCGAGCCGCACAGCGGTGGCTGCCAGTCAAGCTGCTCATGCTGCTCAACCATTTGATCAAAAACAGCGGCGATCTGGTCGGGGATGGGCGACATTCGGCGTACCTTCATATCAATGTGCGCCCCCACAAACTCACAGCTGGCCGACAACACGTCCTTGTCATCATTGACCAGGAACTGGACGTAGTGAAATCGTTTCGCGGTTCGAGACACAGCCCGTACACGCACATGCACATGGTCGCCAACCAGGCATTCTGACAAGTAACGAATGTGTGCTTCCAAGGCGAAGCTACCGGCTTGCTGACGTTTCATGTAGTCGCCATCCAGTCCCAGGTCGCGAAAGAATGCACCGGTTGCTTCGCTGAACAAATGCGTATACCAGGTCACATTCATGTGACCCATGCGATCCAGGTAGTCCTCTGGAATCACGGCCCGGTGCAGCACCGGTAAGGTAGCAAGATCGGTCGGTGTCAGTCTCATCGAATGCAATCGTATCTTTGCCAGAGCGGCTAGTGCTCGGCCCTTAGCTACAAAGTTCAAACAAACCGGCGGCACCCTGTCCGCCACCAATACACATCGTTACCACCCCAAATCGTACCTGTCGGCGTTGCATCTCATAAGCCAGGGTTCCCACCAGGCGTGATCCCGTCATCCCAAAGGGGTGCCCGACGGCAATAGAACCTCCGTTGACGTTGAGTTTCTCCGCATCAATGCCCAGCTGGTCACGGCAATAAATAACCTGGACTGCAAACGCTTCGTTCAGTTCCCAGAGACCAATATCCGAGACCGACAACCCCTGTCTCTCGAGCAGCTTGGGAACAGCAAACACGGGCCCAATGCCCATCTCGGCCGGCTTGCAACCGGCAACTGTAAAGCCGCGAAAGGAGACCAGTGGCTGAATCCCCAGCTCAACCGCCCGCTCTCGCGACATCAACAACGTCGCGCTGGCACCATCGGACAATTGTGATGCGTTCCCTGCCGTCACCGTGCCGTCTCCACTGTCGGGATCAAAATAGGGTTTCAGAGCCGCCAACCCTTCCAAGGTCGTATCCGGTCGATTGCATTCATCCCGTTCCAGCAAGAATGGCTCTTCCCCAGCAATCTGCCTGGTCTCCCGATCCCAGATTCCACGATTGACCTGGAATGGCGCAATTTCGGATGCCAGTAAGTCTAATTCCTGCGCCCGCGCCGTACGTTGTTGACTGAGCAAGGCAAATTCATCCTGAGCCTGGCGACCAATCTGATATCGCTTGGCAACCACTTCCGCCGTATCCCCCATCACCATGTAGATCCCGGGAAAATGTTCTTGCAGCCAGGGATTCGGCTCGGTCTCATCGGCAGTCAAACCTGAAATAAACTCCACGCCCCCGCCAATAGCCACCGTTACACCCTCCTGCACAATCTGGTGAGCCGCCATGGCAACCGATTGTAACCCGGACGAACAAAACCGGTTGACAGTCACCGCGGCAACCTCAGCAGGCAGGCCTGCCAGCAAGGAGGCAACTCGAGCAATGTTGTTGCCCTGCTGACGCTCCGGATAAGCACATCCGATGATAACGTCCTCAATCTCTGCGTAATCCAGTCCTGGCGCCTTGTCCAAAACATGTTTCAGACAGTGGGCAACCATTTCATCAGGACGTGTCCGGTTTAGCGAACCACGGAAAGACTTTGCCAGGGCTGTACGGGAACTGGCAACGACCACTGCTTCTCTCATGCTCACTCTCCCAATCAGGACAAACCCAGGGCATTGCTTGTTCACTCTGGAACTGTTCGCTAGATTACCAAGGCAGCGATCAGTCTCGCAACCATACCAGTCTGCATCCGGGCCCCAGGAATCTAGCAAAACTAGCGATTGAAGTTGTTCTCATGAGATTTGTTGGCCAAGAAACCTTTTCGCAACCCCAGGGCGAAATCTGGGACAAGGTCAGTGATCTACAATTCATGGCCCAGCTGATTCCCGACTTAGACCGCATTGAGCAGGTGGATTCGGATCAACTGCTCTGTCGGGTTAAACCAAAGTTCGCTTTTTTTGCTGGCTCTCTCCAGTTACGATTTACCGTTTTGGAGCGCGATCCACCCAACCACTTGAAAATGTCGATCGTTGGCAAGAAAATCGGTGCCGGGCTGACACTGGAGGTCACCATTTCGCTGGCCATGGATCCGCTGACATGTTTAACCTGGGAAGCCGAAGTCCAGCAACGTACAGGATTATTGAAACCGATTGGAAATAGCCTCATACAAGGGGCCGCTGAGAACATCATCACCACGCTGTGGGCCTCTTTCCGCCAGGCACTGAGCGACGAAAACCAACCCGGCTAAGTACCCAGATAACAAGAAACCACCGATGAAATTAGCCACCTGGATCTTCGCACTTTACCTGGCCATCGCTGG
>JAYGDG010000267.1:0-2105 GCA_046583015.1 Pirellulaceae bacterium
ATTGCTGTTGCATCTGCTGAAACAGCTGGTCGACACCTTCAGCCGTTGTGACATCTGCTTGCATCAAGGCCGTATCGATACCCGCCTCACGGTATTGCTCCAGCGCCTCCTCGGCACGCTGCTGGTTATTACATTAATTAACCGGTACCTTGGCACCCGCTTGTCCCAATGCCAGTCCGATCGCTTTACCCAAACCCGTACTATTACCCGTAACCAGTGCCACGCGGCCTGTCAGCGAAAACGCCAGGCACCATCCCCTTGTTTGTTGAGACCATATTGCCGGCACACTTGATCCCAGCAAAACCATCAGATGGTCACAGGGGAATTAAGTGGCGACCGGGCAGATATGATAGATCACCAGACGTGAGCGATATCCGCGTTGCTCGAGAGAATCCAGACAGTGTCTGGCGTGCTCGATCTTCAGGAAGCTTTGATAACGCTGCCAACATCCTCCCGCAACGGGTTGATATTGCACCACGCATTGGTGAGCCATTCCCCCGGGGGCACTGACCGCTACTGATCGCGTCTGGCGTTTGGTGGTAGTTGCCGCAGTCATCTGGAAATCCTTTTCCTAGACCAAGTAGACTTCCTTGTCTTACAGGTCATCGTACCGCAATGCACCGATTCTTCAGAAAATTAACAAAAATCTTCTGGTTCGCTGCATTCTGGCAATTCGATCACTGCTTTCTCTTCCCTTACCAGCCCATCACGACGTTCGATTCAACCACTTTACGTGCCTGGTTTAAGTCATCTCCAGTCTTTTGCATATAGAGACGAATCGCGTGCACCTTGTCGCCAGCGGCCTTTGCGAGGCACTCACGGGCGATATCACAGGGGGCCTGATCTTGATCCTGAATCCCCAAGACGGACTTGGAGATTACCCAGCTGTCTCGCGGACGTCGTGTCACTCGAATCACGTCATCGGCAGGATAGGTCTCCTCGACCATGACTCGTGCTGCTGCTTCATCTTCGACCCAGGCAATCAGAAAATGAGCATTGGTTTCCACTTCGTATAGTGCCATGAGCAAATACTCCTGACCAAATCACTAGTCTTAGCCGAAAGGACGAGGGGCAGGCGGCATCAGCAGTTGCGACTTGCCGTCACACCCGATCATCCACATACTGGAGACAGTAGCATCCCACGGAAAAACCAGGTTGGCAAGACCACCATGTCCCAACAGACCCCCGAATACCAAAATTCTCCTGCGGAAGAACAGCCAGCGCCGTCAAAAGCGGTCACTCGCCTGTTGCTTATGCTGGCAGCCATCATGGTCCTGGGACCCGTTATTTACAAAGAATATCCGCATGAGATCGCTCGCTGGCATTACGCCGCCGCTCGAGAATCATGGTTTGATGGAAATCGAGAGCAGGCCTTAGAGAAACTGAGCAGGGCACTTACCTGGGATCCCGCAAATCTCAACTGCCTCCTCAGCCGTGCCGACTGGCTCGTTCAATCAGAGCAGTATGAAGAGAGCTTGGCTGCCTGGAACCAGGTGATCAAGATACGACCAGACAGTACGATGCTGTACGAGCAGCGCTGCACCACCTACTTGCACTTGCAACAGCCAGCAGGGGTCCTTGAAGACTGGCAGACCATCATGAAGCTGCATCGGGCGGACGGTTTCCCCAAGTCTTACCAGCCTAGTCAGTTATTCAACGTCTATAACAACCGTGCTTATCATTTTGGTGTCGCCAATGTCCAACTGACGGAAGCCCTGGACGATGCCAACCGGGCAATTGAATTACTTGGTGGAAACCCTGCGATGCTCAATCGCCATGCCTTTTCTCAGTACTTACAAGCTTACGAATCGTATCTGGAAAGTCAGTATGACGATGCCTTGGATCCAATCAAAAAGGCGATTAGCCTGGCGAACAAAACCGGCCAATCATGGCAGCAGCCCGTTGACAATCATGGGAAGCCATCCACGGTGGCAATTCACCGACAGCGGAACGAGGAGTTTCAACGTTTCCGGGCCACGCTCTATTACCTGCGCGCCCTGATTCATAAGAAGTTAGGTCAGGAGAAACTCTCCCAGCAGGCTCGCCAGCAAATCCTGGAACTCGGTTTTGCTGGACAGTTTGAATCGAAATCCCCTCTGTTATTT
>JAYGDG010000371.1:0-11510 GCA_046583015.1 Pirellulaceae bacterium
CGACGCTCTTCCGATCTTTCCGAAACGGAGGGACCGCCGAAGTTCCCTCGGAATTCAGCCGACACGACATCGAACAGCTGAAGACCGAAACCAAACGCACCCTCGAAGTGTTCGCCAACATGACGCGCACCTATCAGCGTGCGAGCGAACTCGACTGCGCGAGCCTCTCAGAACTCCCGTTTCCTAAAGGCGCGCAGTACGTATCCAATGGGTCGGAAGACGACGGCACCGATCGAATGTCCGACATCGCAATCGGGCTGGACGCTCCAGACTACCGGGACTTCTTCGTCAGACGCTGCGCCGAGGACACCGCGCTCGCAGCAACCCAGGCGTTGATCGCGTTACGGGCGTTCCATCAGGATCTCGGCCACCTGCCCGAGGCACTCGCTGAGCTGGTTCCCGACTACCTCGACGCGATTCCCACCGACTCGTTCGGGGGCAAGCCGCTTCACTACTCCCGGGCGCACAAGTTGGTGTACTCGCTCGGCGCCGAAGGTGCGATGGCCCCCGGCTTCGAGGTGGTGAACGACACCGCGGCGGTGCGAGAACTCAGCTACCCGATCGAATTCTGATCGCGCGGCCCCCGCCAGACCCCGCTGAACACTTCAACGGCTGGACCCGTGAGGAATGCTTCACCGCGCCCGGGCCATCCAACCTGCAGCGTGCCCCCGGTCAAGTGAACGTGAACGTCATCTCCGCACCGTTCGACTGAGCGCACGGCAATCATTGATGCCGTACTCCCCGTCCCGGAGGAAGCGGTCTCCCCTTCGCCCCTCTCGAATACCCGGACGCGAAGATCGTTCCAACCTTCGATGTTGACGATTTCGAAGTTGATCCGGTTCGAAAACATCTCGTGGTTCTGTACCCAAGGCCCGACCTCGTGGAGGGGAAAGTCAGCGATGTCTTCATCGAGGCGCGTCCAGCGGTCGCCCGCGGCATGAAGGTTCCCGAATAGCGGCTTCGAGGATCAGCTCGGATCGGCGGACCAACTGCCGTGGAACCCGAACGGAACCCGTTGCGGCAATGCGACCCGAGCGACCGGCGGCGCGCTGAAGTTCTGTGCGTCGAGCGCGATGAATTCGCTGGAGTTCGTGTCGGCGTGATGCACGTACGCCATCACGACGCCCTCGTCTTCATCGGCTCCCGTGGGAACGAAGACCGGCTCGCTCGGAGAATTGCCTGCGCCGAAGTCGTGGACTTCGCAGCCGCCCGTCTCGAGGTCGTATTTCAGCAGGCTGCTGAACGACAGATCCTTGCCGGCGCCCGTCTGGACCGTGTAGCCGTAGCGGTTCTCCTGCCCCTCGCGTCGCGGGTCGATACGGGGAAACTCGATCGGGCGATCGTCGAGGGCTTCTTCCTTGACCACGCGGGCCGCGAGGTCGATCGTCCATCGCGTGAGGGATGCCGACGAGTCAGCGGACATGTACTGCGGGTAGCGCGCGACGTTCATCACGATCTTTCCGTCGCGCTCGAACGCGTTCATGGGGTGGAACACATAACAGGGATCGATTTCGATCCACACGACGTCTTCGTTGGTTCCGTTGCGGGGCATCACGCCGAGACGCGCGCCATACGATTCGTCCCACGCGTAGGGAATGCCTGCGGCGAGCTGTTCCGGCTTGAACAGGACGGGAAGGTCCATGAAGATGACATAGTTCTCGGTGACCGAGAAATCGTGGATCATCGTCGGAGCGCCGACCTCGATCACGTCACTCTGCACCATCTCACCGGATGCACTCACCCGGTGGTAGGTGAGCAGCGGCGCAATGGCGCTGTAGCCGAAGGCGACCATCTCGCCCGTCTTCGGGCAGATCTTGGGATGCGCCGTGAATGACGTCGTGAGCTTGCCGTCGAAGTCTGTCGGACCGACGGTGTTGAGTTCCCGGTCGAGTTCGCACGGGAAGGATGATTCGACCAGCGCAAAGATCTTGTCCGCGTGGGTCACGACGTGGGTATTCGAAACGCCCACGGAGTGATCGAACTTCAAGTCGTCGGTCATCGCCATCGCGGGAGCCCCGCGAAGCGTCGCCGTGTCGACGTAACGATTGCGGTACCACGACACCCGCCCCTCTTCTACACGAGTTCCGTGAATCATGCCGTCGCCGAGGAACCAATGGCCCGGGTCACCACGAGTCGGGTTGGGGCCGTTGCGGAGGAAGAGACCGTTGAGCGATTCCGGAATTTCACCCTCGACCTTCAGGTCGAATGCGCCGACTTCTTCCTCGACCGGCGCGAAGTTTCCTCGTAGATAGAAGGGACTTGCACTCATTTCTTCTTTCCTCCTTTGGGCGCCTGCTTGGCCCAGGTGTCCCGCAACGTTGCCGTCCGATTGAAGACAAGGCGATCGGGGGCTGAATCCGGATCGACGCAGAAGTATCCCTGGCGCTCGAACTGGAAGGAGTTCCCCGCCATCGCACCGCCGAGGCTCGGCTCGACCAAGCAACCCGAAAGGGTTTCGAGCGAATCGGGCCGGACGTGATCGATGAACGACTTGCCTTCTTCGAGAGTCGACGGGTCTTCGAGATCGAGCAGCGTGTCGTACAGCCGAATCTCTGCCGGGACCGCGGTCGCGGCCGCGACCCAGTGCAAGGTCCCCTTCACCTTGCGCCCGTCCGGGGCGTCGCCGCCGCGGGTTTCGGGGTCATAGGTGCAGCGCAGTTCGATCACTTCACCGTCGTCGTCCTTGATGACATCGGTGCAGGTGATGAAGAACGCGTATCGCAACCGGACTTCGCGGCCGAGGGTCAAGCGGAAGAACTTCTTTGGCGCGTCATCCATGTAGTCGTCGCGTTCGATGTAGATCTCGCGCGAAAAGGGAACCACCCGGGAGCCCGCAGCTTCGTCATTCGGATTGTTGACCGCGTCGAGTTGGTCCGTCTGGTCCTCTGGATAGTTTTCGATCACGACCTTGAGTGGCCGCAGGACGGCCATGCGACGTTCAGCGACCCGATTGAGGTGATCGCGCACCTCGAACTCGAGCCGCGCGACCTGGATCAAGTTCTCTCGCTTCGCCACGCCGATGCCCGCGCAGAAACTTCGAATCGCCTCCGGCGGATATCCGAGTCGGCGCATGCCCGCCAGCGTCGGCATCCGCGGATCATCCCAGCCTTGCACGAGACCTTCCTGGACCAGTTCGAGCAGTCGTCTCTTGCTCATGACGGTATGGGTCAGGTTAAGCCTCGCAAACTCAATTTGTTGCGGTCGATATACATCCAGCACTTCCAGGAACCAGTCATAGAGGGGCCGATGATCCTCGAATTCAAGCGTGCAAATCGAGTGCGTAATATTTTCAATCGAATCGGAGAGACCGTGCGTAAAGTCATACATCGGATAGATGCACCAGTCGTCTCCAGTGCGATGGTGCGTCGCGTGGCGAATCCGATAGATGGGTGGATCTCGCATATTCATGTTCGGCGAGGCCATGTCTATCTTGGCCCGTAAGGTGTGTTCTCCATCAGCAAATTCGCCGTTACGCATTTGCTCAAACATCTGCAGATTCTCATCGACGGCCCGTTCGCGGTAGGGGCTGTCTTTACCCGGTTCGTTCCATCCGCCACGATATTCACGCACCTCTTCGGCCGCCAAACTACAAACATAGGCCTTTCCCAGCTTGATGAGTTGAACTGCATAACCGTAAAGTTGTTCGTAATAGTCCGAAGCAAAGAAGATTCGATCTTCCCAGTCAAATCCTAGCCAGCGAACATCATCTTGAATCGAGTCGACGTACTCAACGTCTTCCTTGGCTGGATTAGTATCATCGAAACGAAGATTACAGAGACCTTGATTCTCGACGGCCATACCAAAATTCAGGCAGATCGATTTCGCATGCCCGATGTGAAGATATCCATTAGGCTCGGGTGGAAAGCGGGTGTGTACCCGGCCATCATACTTGCCGCTCTCGTTATCCTGGGCAATGATCGCCTGGACAAAGTTCAGCGACTGACCGGACTGTCCCTCAGGCTCCATCTCCTGGTCGTTGTTTTCCGGGTTAGCTTGGTTCATCCGTTACTCCGTTTCCATCTCTGCGAGAGTGCGACTCAAACGTTTTAGACAACGCTCTTTACCGAGAATAGCTAGTGTTTCAAACAGTCCAAAACCGACAGGCTTCCCTGTCACCGCCACTCGCAGGGCATGAATTAACTGTCCCATTTCAATCTGCTGCTGCTCGACAAAGTCACGTAACGTCTGTTCGACAGAGACTGTAGAAAAATCTTCCAATTGATTCAACTGGACTTGGAAATCTGACAGTAACTGGCGGGCCTCGGGAGGCTTGACCAAGCGCTTCTGGAAAGCCTTCGGATCGTAAGCAAACGTGTCGTCAGACGCATAAAACTCCTCATAGTCGAGGATATCGCCACCAATTTTCAGACGCTCACCAGCGGCCTGAACAATTTTATTCAACTGGTCCAGGTCTGCTTCTGCCGGTGGGTCTGCAACCCGTTCTGACTGGACCAGGTAGGGGAGTGCCAGGGCCGTTTTCGTCTCGGCAGTCTGCTGGCCCATCAGTCTCTCTTGAAAAGCCAGCAGCTTCTGCGGATCAAAACTGGCCGGTGACTTGATGACACGTTCCAATGAGAAGCTCTCGATCATTTGGTCTCGAGTAAATTCTTCCGTGTGCCCGTCTAGTGACCAGCCAAGCAGCAGCAGATAGTTAATCACGGCTTCCGGCAAGAACCCGATGTCACGATAAAAATCGACGATGACCGGGTTAAAAGTTTCACTATCAATCGTTCGTCCACAGGCTTCAGCAATCCGCTCTCCGCGTTCATACAACTGTTTAAAATCCGGGTTCTTCAAGTACTTGGAAATCTTGCGCTTACTCAGCTTGTTCTTACTGCCCGGCTCAGCAACGTATGGCAAGTGTGCGTATTGCGGCAGTTCGTAACCAAGTCCCTGTACGATGAAGATCTGCCGAGGTGTATTGGAAAGATGCTCTTCTGCCCGGATGACATGCGTGATTTCAAAGTCATGATCATCGACCACGCTGGCAAGATGATACAAACAGGAACCATCGTTTTTTTGGATCACCATGTCCTGTTCACGAGCCCAGTCGAATTGCACATCGCCGCGAACCAAATCCGTGAACTGACACACCCCTTCACGCGGCATTTTTAACCGAATCACGGCCTGTCGCCCTTGCGACTCGAACTCAGCAGCCTGCTGGTCAGTCTCGGCCATCCACTGGCGACTGTAAAGAAATGAACGCTTCTCCTGTTGGGCTGCCTCACGCTCTGCCTGGATTTCTTCCGGCCGAGCATAATCACGATAAGCCAGGCCACGTTCCAGTAACTGTTCCACGGCAGCCTGGTAACGGTCCGACCGTTGCGACTGGAAATAGGGTGCATGCGGCCCGTCCACCTGCGGCCCCTCATCCCAATCGATGCCCAGCCAGCGAAAACCATCCAAAATCGGTTGCAGTGCTTCCTGGACATTACGCTGCTGATCGGTGTCATCGATCCGCAGTACGAACTGACCTCCCTGCTGCCGCGCAAAAAGCCAGTTAAAGAGTGCTGTACGTACACCACCAATATGCAAGTAACCCGTAGGACTCGGTGCGAAACGTGTCCGAACCATAATGCCAAGCCTCCCTGTTTTTCGAGTGCTCCAGATTAGATTGCCGACTATCACCGCGCAAGGGGGGAGCAGCTAAAAAAGGAGACCCGCTGAAAAATGCCGAAAAAACTTAATCCGGGCGTTGACAGAAGTACGATACATTTGTACAGTATCGCACCGTGGCCGACCCGCTATCGATATACCACTCGAAAACAACTTTTAACCTATTTTTCAAGGGAAATTAAGGGCTGTGACAGGGGATTCTCAAGAGAAAAGACAGCTGGTGCAAACCTTACGTCAGCAAATGAAACCGTCCCGGGCTACGGCAGGAGCTGAGCGGGGCGATGTTTTCAGTGGCTGCCCTGGGCTCGACCAGATTTTACCTGCAGGATGTTTTCAACGCGGCCAACTGGTCGAATGGCTGGAAGACTCACCTGGCAGTGGAGCCTCCACACTAGCCTTGCTGATTGCTCGGCAGGCAACCCAGCGGGGAGGAGTCATTACCATCATGGACCGGGAAAAGCAGTTTTTTCCCCCTGCGGCGGCAGCCCTGGGAATTAACTTGAACAACTTGCTGCTCATTCAGGCAGCCTCCTGTCAGGATGAATTTTGGGCTTTAGACCAGGCCTTACGTTGCCCGGCAGTGGCTGCCGTGTGGGCTCCTTTAAAGCATATTGAGCCGCGTCGTTTTCGACGATTGCAACTGGCTGTTGAGCAGAGCGGAAGCCTGGGGCTATTTACTCGTCCCCTGCAAGTACGCGGCCAGCCTTCCTGGTCTCAAATTCAGTTATGGGTTCAACCTCGACCTGGCAGTCGCCTGCGGCGCTGGCGAATCGAGGTTGTTCGAGCACGTGGTGATCGGGCAGGACGCGCGGTGGAATTAGAAATGGATGACACAACTGGAACATTGCGCGAGTCAAGTCATGAGTACAAAACGCATCCTCTGCATCTGGCTTCCCAACTGGCCACTCCAACGCCTGACTGTCGCTCAGCCTGAACTTCGCCATCACCCTCTCATCCTCTCGGTACGCAATCCACGACGCGGCCAAGCTGTCGCTGCCTGCTGCCAAAAATCACGACAACATGGAATCCATCCGGAGATGTCTTTATCGGAAGCAACTTCTTTGTGCCATGATGACTTACAGGTCTACCCCTATGATGCGCTAGAAGACCTGAGGCAACTGCAACATTTAGCAAGTTCTTGCCAGCGATTCAGTCCGCAAACAGGAGTCGAATCCGTCAGCGAAAACGTTTTTCAAACGGGGACAACCGTCACCGATCAACAACCTCAATCCCTGTTGATTGACATCACCCGCACTTTTCCATTGTTTGGCGGTGAGCAGCAGTTAGCTCGCCAGATTATCTTTGATTTTCAACGCTGGGGATATCATGTCCGGCTGGCGATCGCGGCTACTTTAGGGGCCGCCTGGGCCCTGGCCCATTTTTCACCACCACGACAGCCTTCGGGAGCAGGCAGCTGGTTTACCTCGTTTGCTGGCAACAAAAATCCCTGCCACGATGATGACTCCCAGGGCTGGATCTTACCATCGCAACACACTCCGGACGGACTGGGAGAACTGCCACCTGCCGCTTTGCGAATTCCTTTAAAAACGATCCAACGATTACATCAAGCAGGCATCCAGCAGATTGCCACGCTCTGCCAGTTGCCACGTGCCGGCCTGCTGGCTCGTCTGGGAGAGACGCTCATGAGGCGACTCGACCAGGCGCTAGGCAAGCGGGAAGAATTTATTGACGTCTACCACCCGCCCACTGCTTTTATCGCGGAACAATGGTTGGAACATCCGACGAGTAGCCAGCAAAGAATTCAGTGGCTCCTGTTAAGCCTGCTGGAATCCCTTACTCAATCGCTTTCGCATCACCAGCAGGGCATCTTGCAACTGGAGTGCCACTTGCAATGCGTCAGCAAGAAACATTTACAAACCACTATTGATTTATTTCAAGCCACAACCGATCCGCAACATTTGAGCAGCTTATTAAAGATGCAATGGAGTCACAAGTTCCTGCCATCCCCCGTCCAGGAAATAAAACTTATCGCAGTTCGCACCGCTCCTTTGGAGTTTTACCAGCAGTCTTTATTGGATCACCTGGAAACAGAAGACTTCTTTTCGTCGACAAGTCTTCCTGCACCACTTCAGCAGACCAGTTCGCGTCGCCTGGCCCATTTGATTGATCGCCTGAGTCGCCGTTTAGGAGCAGACCACGTGGTACAGCCACATTTACAAGCTGACTCACAACCAGAGCGGGCTTATTACAATGCTTCCTGGATCACGCATCTCCCTCAGCAGAAACACTCGCAACAGACGTCCTGCTCCACGGCCCAACCTCTGATTGCACCGGGGACTCGTCCATTGCAACTGCTCTCCCCTCCCCCACGACTGGCAGTCACCGCTATTGCTTGTGATGGTCCTCCGGTTCGCTTCAAGTACCGCCAGCATTCCTATCACGTCGAGCAGTCCTGGGGACCTGAACGCATTGAAACTGGCTGGTGGCGGGGGCCGGTCATACGACGGGATTACTACCGGGTGCAAACCATGACAGGTCATCGTTTCTGGCTGTTTCGAGAATTACAACACAACGACTGGTATCTACACGGTCACTTTTCCTGATTTCACCATGTATGCTGAACTACACTGCAAAACGAATTTTTCCTTCTTGCAAGGCGCTTCTCATCCGGATGAGCTGGTCACGCAGGCCGCTCAACTGGGCTACGCTGCCCTGGCCATTACCGACCGCAATACCCTGGCTGGTATCGTACGCGCTCACCTGGCAGCCAAGCAAACTGGTTTGCCCTTACTCATTGGGGCTCAAATCACTCCTGTCGATGCCCCTCCCTGCCTGCTGTGGGCTCCCCATCGAACCGCTTATGGATCCTTGTGCCGGTTGATTACCCACGGACGACGGCGTGCAGAAAAAGGGGAATGCTATTTGACACTGGAAGATATTTCCCAGCATGGCGGCTCGTTACTGGCCGGAGTCATTCCCACCTGGAATGGCCCCCTGGCGAATGCTGCTAAAGACAGTTCTCCTGCCATCTCTTCCCCCCCTTTAACTTCTCACCAGTACCTCTCTTCTTACCGTGACATTTTCGCAGACCGTTGTTACCTGCTGGCTGAACTTCATCATGGTGCAAACGACTCGGCACGAATCGACGCACTCACCAGCCTGTCCCACCGAGTTCAATTGCCACTGGTCGCTGCCGGCAACGTTCACTACCACATGGCTGATCGTATCGCACTTCATGATGTCCTGACTGCCATTGCCCAGGGAACAACCGTATCACAAATTGGCACCCGTCGTTTTCCAAACGCCCAGCGCCACTTGAGAACCCTCGACCAGATCCGTTCCACCTACCTGCCTCTTGCTGGCAGTCTGCAACGAACCCTGGAAATTGCCAGTCGCTGCACGTTTTCGCTCGAAGAGCTTCGCTATGAATACCCGGAAGAACTGGCCCCTGGCGATCTCGCTCCTATCGCCTATTTAAAGGAGCTAAGCTGGCAAGGTGCCCAACAGCGTTACCCCCGAGGAATCCCGGCCAAGGTCCAGCAACTAATTGAGCACGAGTTACAACTGATCGAAGAACTCCATTACGAGGCTTATTTTCTCACGGTCTGGGATTTAGTTCGATTTGCCCGCAGCCAAGACATTCTCTGCCAGGGACGCGGCTCGGCCGCCAATTCAGCCATCTGTTATTGCCTGGGTATCACATCGGTCGACCCGGACACGACCGATGTGCTGTTCGAACGGTTCATCAGTCGCGAGCGCAACGAAGCACCTGACATCGATGTTGACTTCGAGCATGAACGCCGTGAAGAAGTGTTGCAATACTTGTACCGTAAATATGGTCGTGAACGGGCAGGCATGACCGCTGTCGTGACTACTTACCGATCGCGATCCGCCATTCGCGATGTGGGCAAAGCACTCGGTCTTTCGCTTGACCGAGTCGATGTCATGACAAAAAACATTGATGGTTACGCACGTCACGCCCCACTCGAGGATGTCTGCCAGCAAGCTGACATTGCCCCCGGTTCAGCACTAGGAAAACGACTCGTTTCACTGGTCAATACACTGGTTGGATTCCCACGTCATCTCTCTCAACACGTGGGGGGCATGGTCATGACACAAGGCCCCCTCTGCGAACTGGTTCCTATTGAAAATGCTTCCATGGAAGATCGCACCGTCATCCAGTGGAACAAGGATGACCTCGATGAGTTAGGCATTCTCAAGGTGGACTGCCTGTCACTGGGAATGTTAACGGCCATCCATAAATGTTTCCAACTAATTAAACATCACCATGATAAAACTCTCACGCTCGCCAGCATTCCGCCTGATGATAAAGCGGTTTACGACATGATTTGTGGAGCGGATACGATTGGGGTCTTTCAGATTGAAAGCCGGGCCCAGATGAACATGTTACCGCGGCTGCGGCCACGCAATTACTATGACCTGGTCATTGAAGTGGCCATCGTACGACCGGGACCGATTCAAGGAAAAATGGTTCACCCCTACCTCCGTCGCCGCTCTGGCCTCGAAAAAGCAAGATACCCCAACGCCCAGATTCGCAATGTCTTGAAGAAAACTTTAGGGGTCCCCCTCTTCCAGGAGCAGGTAATGCGACTGGCAGTCGTAGCGGCAGGCTTTACACCTGGTGAAGCAGACCAGTTGCGGCGCGCCATGGGGGCCTGGAGACGCCCGGGATTGATTGATCAATTCCGCAAGAAGCTAATCGCAGGAATGCGGCACAACAACTTGCCGGAAAAATTCGCCCGGCAAGTATTTGAGCAAATCCGAGGATTTGGAGAATACGGTTTTCCCGAATCGCACGCGGCCAGTTTCGCCCTGCTGGTTTACGTCTCTGCATGGCTCAAACACCATTTTCCAGCTATCTTCACTGCCTCCCTGATCAACAGCCAGCCGATGGGATTCTATGGTATCTCGCAACTGATCCAGGACGCGCAGCGGCATGACGTGCTGGTTCTTCCCATTGACATTAATCACAGTGACTGGGACTGCTCTTTGGAACGCGGTCCAACCACAGATTCTCTCGCACTACGACTGGGCATGCGAACCATCGCCGGCTTGCCCTGGAATACTGCCCAACAAATTACCCAGGCACGTTCCGAAAAACCTTTCCTTGACTGGATCGATTTCCAACAGCGGACCGGGCTAATGCAAACTGCATTAATGCAACTGGCAGAAGCAGATGCTTTCACATCCCTGGGGTTCCATCGCCGCCAGGCCATCTGGCAAGCTCTCGGGCAGCCTGCCAAAGAACATCCGTTACCGCTTTTCGAGTCACTGACTGACCCCGAAGAACCACCTTCCTCTCTTCCCAAGATGACACTGGAGGAAGAAGTGCGGGCCGATTATCGTACTGCCGGGCTGTCCCTGAAAGGACACCCTCTTGCCAGCTGCCGCTGTTACCTGGATTCGCTGCAAGTCACGACTGTCGACAATTTGCATACCTTGGAGAACCATCACACGGTCCAGGTGGCTGGCCTCGTGCTTCTCAAGCAACGTCCCAGTAACGCCCGGGGGATTACCTTCGTAACTTTGGAAGATGAAACTGGAACTGTAAATCTTGTCATTCACCAGGACATTTGGAATCGTTACCAGCGAATTGCTCGTCATTCCAATATCTGGATTGCCCAGGGGAAACTAACTTCGCAAAAATCGCTCCTGCATATCATTGTCAGCCGTTTGGAAGACCTTTCCGAAACACTCGATACGGTGCAGACCCGCAGCCGAGATTTCCATTAAGTCCCCGAAAAACCGCCGATCCCCGGCCGTTCTATTTCATCAATTCTCCCTGGGCACTAGAATAAAAACAGCTCTGGAAGTCAGTCGCTGGATTCTCACAAATCAGCCAGTGACGATCTGACCCGAAATCCTTGAACCGTTCTCACACTCCCATCTGACAACCATGAAACTCCACAAGT